>DATIOS010000453.1:0-22732 GCA_035472915.1 Thermoanaerobaculia bacterium | reverse complement strand
CCGCTGATCGTGTTCATGGTCCTGGTGGTGGGCTTCATCGTCTACATGGAACGAGCGCAGCGCCGAATACCGGTGCAGTACGCCAAGCGCGTCGTGGGCCGCAAGGTCTATGGCGGGCAGAGCACCTATCTGCCGCTGCGGGTCAACACCGGCGGCGTCATCCCGGTGATCTTCGCCAGCTCGGTGGTGACGGTGCCGACGGTGATCGCGGGTTTCATCCAGAACGAGGGCGTGCAGAAGGTGGCGAGCTTCGTGGCCTATGGCGAGATCCTGTACTACCTGCTCCAGGTCATCACCATCGTCTTCTTCTCCTACTTCTACGTCTCGATCATCTTCAATCCCACCGACCTGGCGGACAACATGCGGAAGTACGGCGGCTTCATCCCCGGCATTCGCCCCGGCAAGCGGACTTCGGAGTACATCGACCGCATCCTCACCCGACTGACGTTGGTGGGCGCCCTGTACCTCGCGGCGGTGTGCGTGCTGCCGGAGTTCCTGCTCACCGGCATCCACGTCGCGAAGTTGGCGCCGCAGCTTGCCGGTGTCCTGCCGCGCTGGTTCACCGAGGGCATGGGGATCCAGTTCTACTTCGGCGGCACCTCGCTGCTCATCGTCGTGGGCGTCGCCATGGACACCATCCAACAGGTCGAGAGCCAACTCGTGATGCGCAACTACGAAGGCTTCATGAAGCGAGGCCGGATCCGTGGGCGACGGGGCTGATGGTGCACATGCCCGCGGGCGTGCCCGGGTGGTCCTGCTGGGGCCCCCCGGAGCGGGCAAGGGGACGCAGGCCCAGGTTCTGTCACAGCGTCTGGGCGTTCCGGCCATCTCCACGGGAGACATGTTGAGAGAGGCGGTGGCGGAGGGGAGCGACCTGGGCGGGAAGGTCCAGGGAATCATGGCCTCGGGGGCGCTGGTTGACGACGCCACGATGGCTGAGGTGGTGCGCGAACGGCTGGGGAAGCCGGACGCCCGCGAGGGTTTCCTGCTCGACGGCTACCCGCGGACCCTCCCCCAAGCCGAGACGCTGGCGGGAATTCTTGGCGACGCCGGATTGTCTTTGACTGCGGTGCTCCTCGTCGAGGTGCCGGAGGACGAGCTCGTCCGGCGGACCCTGTTGCGGAGCCGGGCCGACGACCGGGAAGAGGTGGTTCGGGAGCGGCTGCGGGTGTACCGGGAAAAGACGGCGCCGCTCATTGGTTATTATGGGGACCGCCGTCTGCTGCGGCAGATCAACGGGAATCGGCCGGTGGAAAGCGTGACCGCGCAGATGCTCGGCGTTTTCGGGATCGAGGGGATCGAGGGGACCGAGGGAGTCGCTTGATGAGCGTCATCCTCAAAACCCCCGGCGAGATCGAGCTGATGGATCGGGCGAACCGCATCGTCCATCAGGTGTTGGACGAGGTGGGGGCCAAGATCGCTCCCGGCGTCACGTCGCGGGAGCTCGACCGTCTCGCCGAGCGCGTCATCCGCGGTGCTGGAGGGGTCCCGGCGTTCTTGAATTACCGGGGCTATCCGGCGACGTTGTGCATCTCGGTCAACGACGTCATCGTGCATGGGATCCCGGGCGACGTCCCGCTGCGAGAGGGGGAGATCGTGGGGATCGATTGCGGCGTCTTCTACAAGGGGTACTGTGGAGACGCGGCCCGAACCTTCGCCGTGGGCGAGATCGGGGAGGGCGCGAAGCGGCTGCTCAAGGTGACGGAAGAGGCCCTGCGCCTCGCGGTCGCCCAGGTGCGGCCCGGAGCGCGGTTGCAGGACATCGGTTGGACGGTACAGCGCCACGCCGAGAGCCATGGTTTCTCGGTGGTGCGGGAGTTCACGGGGCACGGCGTCGGCACCTCGCTGCACGAGGATCCGCAGGTGCCCAACTTCGGCGCTCCCGGCAAGGGCAAGAAGCTGATGCCGGGGATGGTGCTGGCGATCGAGCCGATGATCAACGCCGGCAAGTGCGGTGTGAAGATGGACGCCGACGGCTGGACGGCGCGAACCGAGGACGGCTCGCTGTCCGCCCATTTCGAGTACTCGGTGGCGGTCGTCCCAACGGGGGCCCGGGTACTGGGAACGGACCGGACGATTTGACGATTTCTTAAAAACGGGAGAGGAAGGACGTTTGTCCAAGAAAGAAGAGGCAATCGAGGTCGAGGCGGTGGTCGTGGAGCCGCTGCCCAACGCAATGTTTCGCGTTGAGGTGGAGCTCAACGAAAACAAGCACCAGGTTCTGGCGCACATCTCGGGCAAGATGCGCAAGCATTTCATTCGCATCCTGCCGGGAGACCGGGTGCTGGTCGAGCTGTCGCCGTACGACCTCAACCGGGGCCGTATCGTCTATCGTCTGAAATAAGCGATTTGACTTTACGGACGTTCGGAAAGCGGAAAGGAAGTCGGACATGAAAGTACGTTCATCGGTCAAGCGGATCTGCCCGAAGTGCAAGGTCGTCCGTCGCAAGGGCGTCGTGCGGGTGATCTGCGAGAACCCGAAACACAAGCAGCGTCAGGGATAGGGAGTCGCTATGGCACGCATTGCAGGAGTCGACCTGCCGCAAAACAAACAGGTCTGGATCGGGCTCACTTACATTTACGGAATCGGCCGTTCGCGGTCGCGGGACATCTGCGCCAAGTCCGAGGTGCCGGAAGTCACCAAGGTCAAGGACCTGACCGAGGACGAGGCGCGGCGCATCCGTAAGGTCATCACGGACGAAGGGCGGGTGGAAGGCGATCTGCGCAAGGAGATCAGCCAGAACATCAAGCGCCTGATGGAGATCGGCTGCTATCGCGGCGTCCGTCACAGGAAGGGGCTGCCGGTGCGTGGCCAGCGGACCCAGACCAACTCTCGCACCCGCAAGGGCCCGCGCCGCGGCGCCGTGGCGGGTAAGAAGAAGGCGACCAAGAAGTAATCAGGGAATCAGGGGATCACCAGATGGCCAAAGCGGAAGGCAAGAAAGACCGGAAGGGCGCCAAGAAGAAAGAGAAGCGTGTGGTGCCCCACGGCATCGTGCACATCCAGGCGACGTTCAACAACACGATCGTCTCGATTTCCGATCCGGAGGGCAACCTGCTGAGCTGGTCGTCGGCCGGCCGGATCGGTTTCAAAGGCTCGCGCAAGGGCACCCCCTTCGCGGCCCAGGTGGCGGCGCAGAACGCGGGCAACACCGCCAAGGACACCGGCGTGCGCTCCGTGGACGTAATGGTCAAGGGGCCGGGAGCGGGCCGCGAGTCGGCCATCCGCGCCTTGCAGGCGGCGGGCATCGAGGTGAAGTCGATCAAGGACGTCACCCCCATTCCGCACAACGGCTGCCGGCCGCGCAAGAGAAGAAGAGTCTAAGCCGAAGGGCGGTCATTCGCCCTTCATCGTCTTCCCAAGTTGAAGTCCCCGTAGCCTCGGGGAGAGGACGTCAAGGAGAGATCCAGTGGCAAGATATACCGGACCCGTCTGCCGGCTGTGCCGGCGCGAACGGATGAAGCTGTTCCTCAAGGGAGACCGCTGTTTCAAGGAGAAGTGCGCCGTCGAGCGCCGCAACTTCCCGCCCGGCCAGCACGGCACGCGGCGCGGCCGGCGGACCCTCGGCTATGGCCTGCAGCTCCGCGAAAAACAGAAGGTGAAGCGGATTTACGGGGTGCTCGAAGCGCAGTTCCGCACCTATTTCCAGGAAGCCGACCGCAGCAAGGGAATCACCGGCGAGAACCTGCTGGTGATGCTGGAGCGGCGGCTGGACAACGTCATCTACAGCCTGGGATTCGCCGCTTCTCGCGCCCAGGCGCGGCAGTTCGTCCGCCACGGCCACGTGCATGCCGACGGACGCAAGATCACCATTCCCTCCTATCAGGTCAAGGCCGGGCAGGCGATCTCCATCAAGGACGCCAGCCGCAAGAATCCATTGATCCGTTCCAGCGTCGAGACGGCGCGGGGCCGGGGCGTTCCGGAATGGCTGGAGCTGGATGCGGAGAACACCACCGGCAAGGTGCTGCGCCTCCCGGTCCGCGAGGACATCAAGCTCCCCATTCAGGAGCAGTTGATCGTCGAGCTCTACAGCCGCTGATCGGGAGCAGAAACCAGGGAAGGAGTCTCTATGCTTTGGAAAGGTTTTCAACGCCCCAAGCGCGTTGAGGTCGATACGGAGACGCTGACGGCAACGTACGGCCGGTTTACGGCCCAGCCGTTCGAGCGCGGCTTCGCCACCACCATCGGCAACGCCTTGCGGCGTTGCCTGCTGTCGTCCATCGAGGGCGCGGCCATCACCGCCGTCAACATCGAGGGCGTGCTGCACGAGTTCTCGTCGGTTCCGGGCGTCCAGGAGGACGTCACCGACATCATTCTCAACCTCAAGCAGATGGCCATCACCCTCCACTCGGAGGATTCGAAGGTCCTGTCCATCGACATCCAGGGGCCGGGCACGGTGACGGCCGGCCACATGAACGAGGATCCGCAGGTCGAGATCTTCGACCCCAGCGTTCACCTCGCGACGGTCAACGAGGAAGGGCGGCTCAAGCTTCAGGCGCAGATCAAGAAGGGCCGGGGGTACGTCTCGGCCGACCGCAACTTCGACGAGTCCATGGGCATCGGCTGGATTCCGGTGGACTCGGCCCACAGCCCAGTGCGGCGGGTCAACTACCGGGTCGAGGCCGCGCGTCTGGGTCAGACCACGGACTACGAGCGCCTCATCCTCGAGGTCTGGACCAATGGCACGGTCCGTCCCGAAGAGGCCGTCTCGCTGGCGTCCATGCTGCTCAAGGATCACCTCGGAATCTTCATCCAGACCGAGGAGAGCCTGCGTCACGACGGCGGCGAGCTGGGCCGCGAGGAGCTCGCGGGTCTCGACGCCCTGCTGGCCAAGAACATCGACGAGCTCGATCTCTCGGTGCGCTCCGCCAACTCGCTCAAGAACGCCAACATCCACACACTCCGCGACCTGGTGCGCCGGACCGAGAAGGACATGCTGGAGACCAAGAACTTCGGTAAGAAGTCGCTGGAAGAGGTCCAGGAAGTCCTCGACAGGCTCGGTCTCTCCCTGGGAATGGACGTGCCGGAGCGCTCCTCCGGTGTCGGAGCTTCGGCCTGATCGGGCCCTGAGGAGAGGATTGCCATGCGTCACGGTTTCAAAGGCAGAAAGCTCGGACGGACCTCCTCTCACCGCGAGGCCCTGTTCCGCAACCAGCTCCAGTCCCTGGTGGAGAAGGAAAAGATCATCACCACCCTCCCCAAGGCCAAGGAGCTTCGCCCCATCGCCGAGCGGGTGATCACCCGCGGCAAGCACGGCACGATTCACGACCGGCGCTGGGTGCTGCGTTGGGTGCTGAAGCGTGAGTTGGTCAAGAAGGTCTTCGACGACATCGCGCCGCGTTTCGAGGAGCGGCCGGGCGGTTACCTGCGCATCGTGAAGCTGGGACCGCGGCAGGGCGACGGAGCCGAGATGGCGGTGCTCGAGCTGGTGGAGCGCGAGTCCGTCGCCGCGGAGGCCGAGCCGCCCAAGGACGCCAAGAAAGACACCAAGAAGGCCAAGGAGCCGAAGGCCAAGAAGGACGCCAAGGCCGCGGCGCCGAAGGCTGAGGCCAAGCCGAAGCCCAAACGTGAGACCAAGAAAGAAGCTACAAAAGTTCACACCAAGAAGGAAGGGCGGGCCCAGGTTTCCTCCCCGAAAAAGAGCGTGTAGCAAACTTTCCCGCGAGGGAGACGAGAACGGCCGGCGCTTCAGAGCGCCGGCCGTTTGTGTTTTCGGCCGGCACGGGAAATGATTCTGCCGATCGCGGCACTTGAGAGAGACAAATCTCTCCAAGGAGGTTTTATGCGCGGTGCCCGCCTGCTGCCTTTCGCCCTGCTCGGCCTCTGCGCCTCCGCCGCGCCCGCCGTGAGCGCCGAGATTGCGGACCCGGCGGCCAATCCTGCCAAAATCGTGTCCGAGATCGCGGCGGCGCACCTCGAGCCGGCGCGTGCGGTGAGCCTGAAGAAGCTGAAGGTCAACGCCGGGCTCGGCACCCTGCGGCTCGACGACGGCGTGCTCATTCCCGCTTCCAGCGTCGGCGGCAAGACGATCGAGATGGTCTTCCTGGGGAGCGGCAGGATCGAGCTCGACCCGCCGGACGCCATCGAGGCGGGCCAGCTCGAGCTGTTCACCGGCGGCGCCCGGCTGGACCAGGAGTTCCAGGAAGCGGTCCTGGTCGTCGGCCTCGACGCGGCGGCGACCGCGATGCTGCGGCGGCCGGCGGCGCAGCCGGATGTCCGCATGGACGGCGGCGAGGGGGCGGACGGCACGCGGTGGGAGCGGCGGGCCGACCCTCGGCTTTTCCTTCGAGGTGGGGCACTTCAAGATCGAGACCGTGAAGGCGGGCCACGTCAACCTGCGGTTCGCCTTCAGCCCGGGGAGCTCTTTCACCGGCCGTGGCGTCAAGGAGGATGTGATCAAGGCCGTGTCGGACTCCCTGCAATACTATGAGCAACAGTTCGGTCCCTATCCGCTGGACGAAATGACGGTGGTGACGGCCAACCGCGGCTTCTCGCAGGGAATGCTCGGCTTCGTCAGTCTTTCGGACGCGCTGCTCAACGACCTGGGGATGTGGAACCGTTTCTTCCGCGTCGAGGACCGGCGGGTGGTGATCGCGCACGAGATCGCCCACCAGTGGTGGGGCAATCAGGTGGGCTGGACGAGCTACCGCGACCAGTGGATCAGCGAGGCCATGGCGACCTACGTGGCCCTCTGCTTCGCCCACGAGCGCCTGGGCGACAAGCTGGTCGGCGTCGACTTGAACGAGGGCTGGCAGCGCACCTTGACTACCGCGCTCCCCGATGGCCGGCCGCTCGAATCCGCGGGTCCATTGGTGCTGGGCACGCGGCTCCTCTCCAGCAAGACCGAAGGGGCCTATCAGCCGATCGTGTACGAGAAGGGATCGGTGATTCTCGACATGCTGGCCCGCTCCCTGGGCGAGGAGAATTTTCCCAAGGTCCTGAGGCAGGTCGTCAAGGCGTCCAACGGCGGCACCCTCTCCACCGAGGATTTTCTGTCGCTGATCGAACGCATCACCGGCGCCGATCTCCAGCCCTTTGCCGGGCAGTTCATCTATGGCACCGGGCTGCCGAAGGTCGTCTACAACTATCGTTTCGACAAGCAGAAAGAGGGCTGGGTGGTGAAGGGAGAGGCCCGGCAGCAGATGCCCAATCGGTACCGCTACAAGGTGGTCCAACCCTCCCCGGGGCACTTTGACGTGACCCGCGAGGCCGTCCAGCAGCTCGACGTGCGGCGGTCGACGCTGGTGGTGCCGGCGGAGATCGAAGTGTTCGATCCCGGAAAGGCCAAGGGTAAGGGGCGCGACGGCGCCAATGCGACGATTCGGGGCAACATCCAGCTCAAAGGCGAGTCTTCGCCCTTCGAGATCGCGGTGAAGGCAGAGCCCCGGGGTTTCTGGCTGAACCGCCGGGCCAAGGTCTTCGGCCTCTTTTTCGACGAAAACCGCTACCCCAAAAGCGTGCTCTTCTTCCAAGCCATGAATGCGATTGCGGCGGGCAAGCCCCAAGAGGCCGCGATGCTGTTCGACCGGGCGTCGGCCACCGAGGAGGCACCGCCGGACGACCTCATCTATTACGCCAACATCCAGGAGGCCCGGCGGTTGATGAACGCCCAGATCGACCTCGGGCGCGCCCGGCTCTTTCTCGACCAGGGCAAGGACGATCAAGCCGAGGCCGCTCTCGATCGGACGGGGCGCCTGGTCGACGAAAGCGAGGCCAATCTGCTGCGCTCCCGCCTGGCCGTGCGGCGTGGCAGCTACGACAAGGCGTTTCGCCAACTGAACAAGGGAGTGGCCGGCGGCGATCTGGGAGGCGAAGGCATTGCCCTGCTGGCGGTCGCGGCCCGCGCCAGCGGCCACACCGACGAGTATGAGAAGGCGCTCAAGAAAGCGCGGGAGATTGGCGTCGACGTCGCGGCGCTGACCGCGGCGGCGCAATGAGCCGCTCGGCTCAGCCGCCCCGGGCCTTCCTGGCGATGGCGCCGTAGCCCAGGCTTTCCGCTTCCTTCTGCAGGGCGGCGAGCCGGGCGCCGCCATCGCCGCCCTTGCCGTTTTTGCCTTGGGCAGCCCGTTGCGCGAGCGCCAGCTCGGCCTGGAGGCGCACGTCCAACAATCCGGCCCGGGTGGCCTGCTCGGCGATGCCGCGCAGCACCGGCTCCTCGCTCCGGTTCAAGCGGGCGGCGGCGAGCTCGACGGTAAGGTGAGAGAGCAGGTCCTGGCTGCCCTGGACGAGGGTCGTGGCGCGGCCGAGGGCTTCGCGGGCCCCGGCGGCGTCGCCCCGGCCGGAGGCGGTCAAGGCGGTGAGGGCCAGGGCGCGGGCCTGATCGCTCGCGGCTCCCTGCCGGCTCAGCTCCTCCGCGGCGGCTCGGGCGAGATCGGCCGAGCGTGCCGTGTCGCCGGAATCCAGCAGGACTCCGGCCAGCGCGAGCTGGCTCTCGGCGGAGGTGCCTTTCTCGCCGAGCTGGGTGCGCAGGGCGAGGGCCTCCTCGTGCTGCTTGCGGGCCTCGGCGGCGTTGCCCTCGCGGGCGAGCACCTCGCCCAGGCCGAACAGCGAATAGGCGGTGGCGCTCTTGTTGCCCGTCTGGCGGGCGAGGCGCAGGGCGGCTTCGAATTTGCTCCGGGCCGCCGGCAGCTCCCCTTGGTCCAGGAGCACGGTGCCGAGATTGTTGAGCGAGGCCACCTCGCCGATCTTCTGCCCGATCTCGCGCCGCATGGCGAGAGCCTCCTCGTGGCGCTTGCGGGCCGCGGCGAGATCGCCCTTGCGGCGCAGCACCACGCCGAGGTTGTCCAGGGCGTAGGCGATGCCGGAGCGGTCCTGCTGCTCGCGGCGGATAACCAGCGACTGGTCGAACAGCTTCGCCGCCGCGTCGAGCTCGCCGCGCCGCAGCAGGACGCCGGCGAGGTTGTTGAGGGCGTAGGCCTCGCCGCCGCGGCTGCCGATCTCCTTGCTGATTTCTAGCACCTGCTCGTAGAGCTGGCGGGCGCGCTCCAGGTCCCCCTGGCTCTTGAGCACCACGGCGATGTTGTTGAGGGCGCCGGCCTCGGCGCCCCGGTTGCCGATCTCGCGATAGGTGGAGAGCGCCTGATCGTAGAGGCGGCCGGCCCCGGGCAGGTCGCCGCGGTCGTAGAGCACGTTGGCGGCGTGGGTAAGGGCCTCGGCGACGCCGGCCCGGTCTCCCGCCTGCTCGTGGAGCTTGCGCCCCGCTTCGCAGGCGGCGAGCGCCGCGTCCCCCTGGCCGAGATTGCGCAGCGCGCGGCACTGCAAAAGCCGGCCTTGAGCCACCAGGAGCGGCGCGCCCTGGGTAGCTCCGCGGGTTGCGGCCCTCTCCGCCGCCGCCTCCTGGCGTTTGAAATCGGCGCCGGCACCCGCCGCCATGGCCTCGGCCAGGTCGATGCGGGGATCGTCGCGGGCAGGTGCCGGGAGAGTCCGTAAAGCTCCGGTGGTGGCGAGGGCGTCCGCCACCCGGCCGGCGGCCGTCTGCACGGCGGCGAGGCGCAGGCCGTAGTCGACATTGTCGGGGAACATCGACCACAGCTTCCACCAGGTCTGGATGGCGCGGTCCCAATCCTGAATGACCTCGCGGTAGCGGCCTTCGACCAGCAGGCGCTCCTCGCGGGGCAGATTGGCCGAGAGATCGAAGGCCGCCTTGGCCTCGTCCCGGGCCCTCGCGTCGTAGCCCAGGGCGCTCCAAGCGGTGGCGAGGGCGGAGTGGCTGAGGGCGTTGCCGGGCTCGGCCGCCACCGCCCGCGTCAGGAGATCGCGGGCGCTCACCGGGTCGAAAAGATGAAGCCGCTCCATACCCTCGGAGTAAAAGCGGGCGGCCTCCGGAGTGGCCGGCAACGCGGCACGCGCGTCGCCATCGTGGGCCTCCCCGTCCTCCTCCTCGACTCCCAACTGGCGGCGCAGGCGTTTGCCTACCCGCGACACGAGGGCGAACAGCTCCCGCTCATTTCCGGTCTCCGTGACGATCGTGGCGGTCTCTCCCGCCCTGGTTCCCTGCAGATGGACGTCGAGCCGGATCTGCTGGGCCGCAGCGCCGGGGGCGTTCGGAGAGCCGCCGAGCGCGACGTAGGAGCCGAGCACCACGGCGTCGCTGCCCAGCAGGGTGCGCGCCTTGGCGAGGGTGTCCGCGGCCAGGCTCTCGGTGGCGGCCAGGCCCAGCTCCACCTTCGCCCGCGCTACGTTCTCGCCCGCCACCACCCGCAGGCTGCCGCCCGCTGCGAGCTCGGTGGAGAGCATCTCGGCGAGGGCGGACGACAGCCATGCCGTGCCGGGCTGGCCGGAGAGATCCTTGAAACCCAGGACGGCGACCGAGCGCCGGGGGGTGATGTCGGTGGCCGGCAAAGGCAGGTGATGGCCGAGCGCCGCCTGCTTCTCCCGCCACTGGCTGAAGCGCATCCAGCCCACGGCCACGGCGGCCAAGGCGAGGACGGCGACGGCGGCGATCTGGAGCCGGCGCCGCGCCGTGCCCCGAGGCGCGGGACGGCTCGGTGGGGGAGGAGACCGTAGGGCCTCGATCGGCGCCAGCCGCGGCGTCATCACCGTCGCCCTTTCCACCGGTTGGTCGAGGGCGCGGATCACCTCCGGCGCGCTGGCGAAGCGGGCGGCCGGATCGCGCTCCAGGCAGCGCAGGATGGCCGCCTCCCAGCGCCGGTCGAGCCCGGGCGCGTGGACGTGCGGCGGCACCGGCGCCTCCCGCAGACGCTTGACCGCCGTCGACAGGGCGTTCTCCCCCAGGAAGGGGACGGTGCCGGTAATCATTTCGTAGAGCACGATGCCGAAGGCGAAGAGATCCGCCGCGGCGGTGATCTCGCCTCCCTCGACCTGCTCCGGCGCCAGGTAGGCCGGAGTGCCGACGACTCCCGCCGCGCCCGTCAGCGTGAGGTTCTGGCCCGCCGCCGGGTCGGCGCCTGCATCCAGGCGGGCGAGACCGAAGTCGGTGACCACCGCGCGGGTGCCGGCGCCAAGACTGCCCGCAAGATTGCCGACAGTATTGCCGGCAATATTGCCGACCGTACTGCTCCGGCTCTCCACCAGCACGACGTTGCCCGGCTTCAGGTCGCGATGGACGACTCCCACCCGGTGGGCGGCGTTGAGCGCCTCGGCGATCTGGCTGGCGATGAGCAACGCCTCGCCGGGGAGCATCGGCCCCTCGCGGCGGAGCCGTTGCGACAGGGTCTCCCCGGGGAGCAGCTCCATGGTGAGGAAGATGGTCGCCTCCGGCGCGCCCTCCTCCCGGTGGTGCGAGACGTCGAAGATGCGGCAGACGTTGGGGTGGGTCACCTTGCGGGCGAGCTGGATCTCGCGCTTGAACCTTTCGATGGCCGTAGCGTCCCGTGCAACGTCCCAGCGCACGGTTTTCAGGGCGACCCGTTCCTTCAGCTCCAGGTCTTCCGCCTCGTAAACTTCGCCCATGCCGCCGCGGGCGATGAAGCGCACCAGCCGGTAGCGCCCGGCGAGCATCTCGCCGGCGCCAAACCCGGGTTCGTCCACGCGCCGTTGGCGGGCGAAGGGGGGCGCGGACGTCGCGGACGTCGCAGACGTTACCGAAGCCGCTCCGGCGAGGCTCCCGGAGCCGGCACGATCGGAAGCGGGGAACGCGATGAGCGTCGGCGGGTTGATGCCGATGGAGTCCGAGGAATTGGCAGGGTCCGCCGGCGGGGCTCCGGGCCGCCGCACGCCGAACACCTTCCCGCACGAGGCGCACTGCAGCCGCAGCCGCGCCGGCATCTCGGCGGCCACGGTGAACCGCAGCTTCTGACCGCAACCGGGGCAGGGGACGGTGAACGAGGTCGGCGAGACCGAAGGGTGCTGGCTCATCGCAAGGCTTTGCCGTCATCTTACCCTGTCTCTTGCCGCTCCCAGCAGGTTCTGAGAGGATGGCCCCGCCGATCTACCCGAAGGAGCTCGAATCGATGAAGAGGATGTGGCCATCCCTGCTGATCGTCGCCGCCTGCCTGACGCTGCCAATCAACGCCGCGGAGACCAAGGACAAGACCACGCCGGCCGGCAAGCCGGAGGCCAAGCAGGGCAAGGAGGCCAAGGAAGGCAAGGAGGACAAGTCCATTCTCCCGGCGCCGCCGCGCACCGAAGGCGACGGCCCTTTCAAGCGGCTGATCCTCCGCGGCGCGACGCTGATCGACGGCACCGGCGCGCCGCCCGTCGGACCGGTCGACATCGTCATCGAGAAGAACCGCATCGTGGACGTTCAGGTCGTGGGCAGCCCCGGCGTCGAGATCGATGCCAAGAAGCGGCCCAAGGCCGACACAGGCGACAAGGAGATCGATCTCCGCGGTATGTACGTCCTGCCGGGCCTGATCGACATGCACGGCCACATCGGCGGCAAAGAGCAGGGCACGCCCGCCGAGTACGTCTACAAGCTCTGGATGGGCCACGGCATCACCACCATCCGCGATCCCGGCAGCTTCAACGGCGTCGACTGGGTGCTGGACCAGCGGGCGAAGAGCGCCAAGAACGAGATCACGGCGCCGCGCATCAAGGCCTATATCGGCTTCGGCATGGGGCGGGAAGCGCCGATCATCACCCCCGAGCAGGGCCGCAAATGGGTGGACGAGATCGCCGCCAAGGGCTGCGACGGCGTCAAGTTCTTCGGCTACCGGCCGGACATCATGCAGGCCGCCATCGACGAGATCAAGAAGAAGGGGTTGCGCAGCGCCTGCCATCACGCCCAGATGGACGTCTCCAGGGTGAACGTGCTGACCTCCGCGCGCTGGGGGCTCACCAGCATGGAGCATTGGTACGGTCTCCCCGAGGCCCTGTTCACCGACCGCACGATTCAGGACTATCCCGTCGACTACAACTACGCCAACGAGGCGGACCGCTTCGGCGAGGCCGGCCGCCTGTGGAAGCAGGCGGCGCCCCCCTTCTCGCCGCGCTGGAACGAGGTGATGAACGAGCTCATCGCTCTCGATTTCACGATCGATCCCACCTTTACCATCTACGAGGCCAGCCGCGACCTCGAGCGCGCCCGCCGCGCCGAGTGGCACGACGAGTACACCCTTCCCTCGCTCTGGGACTTTTATACTCCCAATCGCCAGAACCACGGCGCTTACTGGTACTACTGGACGACCGAGAAAGAGGTGGAGTGGAAGAACAACTACCGACTGTGGATGACCTTCGTCAACGAGTACAAGAACCGCGGCGGCCGGGTGACGGCCGGCTCGGACAGCGGCTTCATCTACAAGCTTTATGGTTTCGATTACATTCGCGAGCTCGAGCTGCTGCGCGAAGCGGGCTTCCATCCCCTGGAAGTGATCCGCGCCGCTACCTTGAAAGGCGCGGAAGCGCTGGGCATGGACAAGGAGATCGGCTCTGTCGAACCCGGCAAGCTAGCGGACCTTGCCGTGGTGGAGGAAAACCCGATCGAAAACCTCGCCGTCCTCTACGGCACGGGCGTCGTCAAGGTGACGGAGAAAAACGAGGTCATCCGCACCGGCGGCGTCAAATACACCATCAAGGACGGCATCGTCTACGACGCCCGCAAGCTTCTGGTCGATGTGCGGAAGATCGTGAAAGACGCGAAGGACAAGGCGAACCGGCCGGTGCTTTACCAGCCGGGGATGGCGCCGAAGGCGCCGTCGCCGCCGGCCAAGCCTTCCGGGGAGGGTGGGAGGTGAGACGCCCGCGGAACCTTAACCAGCGGTCGATCTCGTCAACGTGTCCGTAGAGACGACCCAGACCGTCCACGATAGCCCTTCGCTCACGAGAACGGCGGGTCGTCTCCGCTGCGGCGATGCCGGTCCGAGGTTGTCCACCCTGGGACGTCGGCATCGACCGGCAGAGAACGGCGTTGTCGCCGATTCGGCCGGTCTGGAGATTCGGAAGGATCTCCGCGCCGCCGGGGCCCTCATCACCCCGGCCCTCTTCTCCCAGCCTCCCCCCCGGCCGCCGGGAGAAGAGGGAGAACAGCGCAGCCCAGGCTCGGAAGGTGCGGCTGGGTCGTCAAGAGCCAGGAACCTGTTCGCCGGCACTCTCCCTCCGACAAAAACATGACGCCAATGACCGGCCCGTCCGGCCCAACGGGCCGGGAGAACGGAGCCCAGGGCCGAGGCCGCAGGCCGATGCCCTGGGTAGAGAGATTGACAACGCGGTGCGGCCTGAAGGGCCGCGAGACCGTTGGGCCGGCGTTCAATCCTTTCTTTTAGGAGCCTGTCGGGAAACCCACAAGTAAATGGTTTTCCAGGCTCAGATCCGGCGTCTCGGACGAGGTTTCGCCAGCCCTGCCTGACGTCTCGCCGGTTTCTCTTCAAGTGAGATAACGACGTCTCTCCCGGCAGTCTATGACTATGACACCGGAGGGGTGGCCTCCGGTACCAAGGAATGCAGACCGGATTAGAAAGGAGAGGTAGCTATGGCGTCCTCATTGGTAAAGTTTGCGACCTATCAGCTCACGCCAAATCAGTCGGTAATCAAGCATTGGAACAACGCGACGCCCCCCTGGGCGGTTTGGTACGTACAAGCAATTCCACTGGAATCCAGTTTCAACGGCAACCCCGGCGTACAGAGCGTGGAGGTCGAAGTCACGAGAGTCTGGCGTAGGTTGAACCAAACACCTACGGGTAAGGATGTTGAGATCAACAAGTACGAGCACGAGATCTGGTACGAGATCAAGAATCTCAGTGCCAAGAAGGTGGATGTCGACGTCTACGCATCCATCATCTCCTGAGAAACTGAACAGCGCGATGACGTCAAGGCCGGGTCTCACCGGCCCTGCCTGACGTTTCGCCAACAGGAGCAAGGGCGCTATTCGTCGTACTGTCCCGCCATGTCGGTTACCGAAACCTATTCTCAAAGGACAAGCTCATCCGAAGAACGGACGCGCCCGTCGGCTCGATGGACACGCACATCGCCTCGATAGACACGTCCAAAGCGCCAATGAACGTGCTCTTTCGGAGAGTGGACACGTCCATCGCCACGATGGACGTGCACGCCGGCTCGATGGACGGGCTCCTGCCAGCGATGGACAGATGTACCGGCCCGATGGACACGTTAATCGCCGCGATGGACACACACATTGTGACGATGGACAGACACATCGTCGCGATGGACGCGTCCATCGTCACGACTTACAGGTCCAACGGCTGAAATGCCATGTCCATCGGCGCGATTTACAGGTCCATCGGCTAAAGTGCCGTGTCCATCGTCACAATTTATAGGTCCATCGGCTGAAATGACGCGTCCATCGTCACGATGTACAGGTCCATCGGCTTAAGTGCCACGTCCACTGTCACGATTTACAGGTACAACGGCTAAAATGCCGTGTCCACTGTCACGATTTACAGGTCCAACGGCTAAAGTGCCGCGTCCATTGTCGCGATGGACGTGTCCATCGTGACGATGTGAGACGCCAAATTGGCGCTCTTGAGGCGGCAGGGCCAGTGTCGACGGGTTGCGCGGGGACTGGGAAGGGATGCCGGAGACAAAAAAAGGGGGCGTGCTTTCGGCACGCCCCCAGGAAGGTGTTACTTGCTGCTGGACGGGGTGGTGATGGGGGTGGAGCCCGACAGCTCAGTCTCGGGCGGCGGTGGCGCGGACGGCACCACCGTGGGCTTGGTACGGCTCCGCAACGGCTGGATGCCGAACTGGACCAGCTTGTCGTTGCCGTTGCCGTAGTGCTGCTTGGCCATGAACCTCAGCACCGCGGTCAGCTTGTCTCCCTGGTTGACCAGAGCCTTCAGCCGCTGTGAGCTCACCTGCTTGTTGGCCTGTAAAGAGGCCCGCTCGCTGAGGATCTTGTCCACCTCGGTGAGTACGCCCTCCAGTGCCGTCAGCCGAGTTTCGGTTCCCAGCAGGTCCGAGGCGTTGTCGGCCGTGGCAGTCGCCACATCCCGCCACACCTGGAACTTTTCCTTCTGACGCAGGATCTTGGAACGGGTCTTCTGGGTTGGGTCCTTTAGCTTCCTGGCCATGGTACTACTCCTTTCTTGAGCCCTTTCGGGGCTCGTGGGTCAGACGCCGTCATTGGCGCCGGAAATCTTCGCGTCAACTACTGCGTTTACCGCCGATCAAGCCTCATCAACCTGCAATGGACGCAGTATAAGACAATCTAGATGACGATGTCAATACCCCAGAAGCAACTTTTGAGTCGAATGATCCGAAGGTTGCCGCCGGGGGGTGACTCTGGAGGAAGGAAAGACCAAATCGGTAAATCTTGGACTCTAACTGAGGCAGAACGGGCGCCGAAGGCAGCGGCTTCTTCGCCGGCTACTCAGAGGATGCTACGATTGGCGGATCAACCCAGCAGTATCTCGTCAAGGTCTGACGGGAGGTATCTTTCCCGGTGGGTCTGCCATGAAGCGTTCCGCTCCGGCCCTGATCCTGTTGCTGATCCTTCTTTCGGCGCCCGCCGCACTGGCAGCGGACCCGCAGGGCGAGATCCTTGTCCCCGGCCAGCTCCGTGAGCGGCCCATCGCGACCGGGGAGACCCACGTCTATCGTGTCGAGGTGGCGGATGCCCCGCTGCTCGTGAATGTCGCGCAGCGCGGCATCGATCTGGTGGTCGAGGCCCGGGGGACGGCGGATTCGAAGCCGCTCACCAGCGATGCTTTGAACAGCCGCTGGGGTCCGGAGATCCTGGTGCTCAGCGACCCGGGTGGCTACCGGATCGACGTCCGCCCTGGAATGAAGTCCGTGCCGCCGGGGCGTTACGTGATCGAGATCGAGGCGCTGTCGAGGATGACCGCGGAGGAGGAGCGGCGCGTCGAAGCTCTGAAGGCGACGAGCCGCGCCATCCAACTCTCCGCTGGAACTCTCGAAATCCGCCGGCAGGCCCTTGCCGCCTATCGCGAGGCCCTTGCGGTCTGGCGCTCTCTCGACGAGCGCCACTGGGAGGCCGAGGCCCTTCAGGGCATCGCCGCACTGGAGAGGGAGACGGGTGACTGGCCGGCATCCAAGGCGGATTATGGGAAGGCTCTCGAGGTCTGGCATGAGCTCTCCGCGCCGAGCCGCGAGGCCGACGTCGGGAGATGGCTCGGGATTCTTCACCAGCAAGCGGCCGAGTACGGGGCCGCGCGCGAGGCTCTCACGGCATCCTACGCTCTCTGGCGGAACCTCGGCGAGCGCTTCGAGGAAGGAATGACTCGCGGCGAGCTCTGTTACCTGGAGCACACGACGGGCAACCTGGCCGTGGCCCTCGCCTGCTATGAGGAGGTTCGCACGCTCTTCCGCGAGGTCGGCGACGGCAGCCAGGAGGCGCGGATGCTCAACAACCTGGGCGGCCTTTACGACCTGCTGGGGGAACCCGACGCCGCGTTGGAGAGATACGGGCAGGCGCTCGCCTTGCGCCAGGCCCTTGGCGATCATTTCGGCGAGGCCCAGACCCTGAACAACATCGCCATGGTCCACCAGGTCCAGGGCGACTGGCAGGAGGCGCTGCGCCTCTACGCCCGAGTGGGGAAGATCCTTCCGTCCCTGGCCGATCGCATGATGGAGTCGGCGTGGCTCAACAACGTCGCCTTCATCTATATAAGCCTGGGAGAGCCGGAGCGGGCCCTCTCCTTCCTGGAGGACGCCCTGAGGCTGCGTCGCCAGACCGGCGCCCGCCGGGAGGAGCTGATCACCCTCAACAACCTGGGCGACGCCCGGCGCCGGCTCGGGGAGCCGGAGAAGGCCCTGGACTTCTACCAGCAAGCCTTGAAGCTGGCCAGAGCCCAGGGAGATCCCTGGCAGGAGGCACTCACCCGGCTGCATCTCGGCGAGATCCATCTCGATCTGGGAGACCCCGCCGCCGCGCTACGCGAGATCGGTCCGGCTCTCGAACGTCTGTGGGAGAAAGGCCTCCGGCAAGGGGAGCTGCAAGCCCTCCAACTCCAGGGACGCGCGCTGGTCCTGGCCGGCCGGCCGCAGGAGGCATTGCTGGTAATGCAGGACGTCCTGGTCCGGCGTAAGGCCTTGGGAGACCGCGCCGGTGTGGCCGAGGCATTGGTCACCCTGGCGACGGCGGAGAGGTCTCTCGGATCGTTCGGGGAGGCGCGCGCTCACGCCGAGGCGGCCGTGGCCCGCGTGGAGGAGATGCGGACCGGTTTCGTCAGCCCGAGCCTGCGCGTCGCCTTCCTGGCCAGCCGGCGCCGCGCCTACTCGCTCCTCATCGACCTCCTCATGGACCGGCACGCCACCGATCCGGGCGGCGGCCACGATCGGGAGGCCCTCGCGATCAGCGAGCAGGCCCGCGCGCGCAGCCTGCTCGACGCCCTGTACGCCGGCGCTCCCGGCCATGCCGGAAGCGCCGGTCCCGCCACAGAGCTCCGGGCGCGCCAGCAATCCCTGCACCACCGCCTGAGCGCCAAGACCGATCGGCTGCAGCAGAGCGGCAGGTCCGAAACTCTGGAGCGGGAGATCGCGGCGCTCCTCGTCGAGCTCGACGGTGTGGAAGCGGAGATCCGCCGGGTCGACCCCCGCTACGCCGCGTTGAGCCGGTCTCAGCCGGTCGGACTCGAGGGGATTACCCGGCTGCTCGATCCCGGCACCCTGCTGCTCGAGTACTCGTTGGGCGAAGAGCGCAGCGTCCTCTGGGCGGTCAGCTCCGAGGGGCTCCGGAGCTTCGTCCTGCCGTCCCAGCGGGAGATCGAAGGTCGTGCCCGCCAATTCTACGAGGAGCTCCGCACGGTGGAGGCCGGGGCCAGGCGCCGGCCGGCCGGAGACGGCGGCGGATTTGAGCCGCATCCTGCTCGGCCCCGTCTGGAGCCAGGCGTCGCACTACCGCCGCCTGGTTCTGGTATCGGACGGCGCGCTCAACCTCCTGCCGTTCGGCGCCCTGCCCGTCCCCGCTCGGGGAAAGGGCTGGCTCGCTCCCGGGAGCTTGCACCCTCTCCTCGAGCACATGGAGGTGGCCTACGTGCCCTCGGCGACCACCCTGGCCGTCGAGCGACAGCGGCTGGAAGGGCGCCCGCCGGCCCCCAAGTGGGCCGCCGTCCTCGCCGATCCGGTCTTCTCGGCGGCCGATCCGCGCCTGGCCGGCCGCTCGTCCGTCTCCAGCCAGCGCCCGCAACCGTCCGCCGAAAGCTCTCCGGCGCGAGGCGGGGAGGAGCTGGGCCTGCTCCCGGCGCACTGGGATCGCCTGCCGTCCTCGCGGGGGGAAGCCGAAGAGATCGCACGCTTGGCTCCGAAGGACCAGGTGTGGACCGCGCTCGACTTCGCCGCCAATCGGGACGCCGTCCTCTCCGGGGATCTCCGCGCCTACCGCGTCGTCCACTTCGCCACCCATGGGATCGCCAACGTCCAGACGCCGGAGCTCTCCGGCCTCATGCTCTCGGCCGTCGACGCTTCGGGACGGCCGCGCGAGGGCTTCCTCGGACTCGCCGACCTCTATGACCTCGACCTCGCCGCCGACCTGGTCGTCCTCTCCGCCTGCCAGACCGGGGTCGGCAAGGAGGTGCGCGGCGAAGGGCTCATGGGGCTCATGCGAGGCTTCCTCAACGCTGGCGTGCCACGAGTCGTGGCGAGCCTATGGAAAGTGGAGGACCGGACCACGGCCGAGCTGATGTTGCGCTTCTATCGCGCGATGTGGCGTGAGGGCTTGCGCCCGGCGGCGGCTCTGCGCGAGGCCCAGCGGTCCTTGCGCCGTGACCCGCGCTACCGTAATCCCCACTCCTGGGCCGCGTTTGTCCTGCAGGGAGACTGGCGATAAGCCGCCGTTGAGGTGAGATAACGAGCGCGCTCACGACAGTCTCCAGGTAACAGAAAGGAGCGCGAAATGCCAAACAACATTCTGCAGAGCAAGACATGGACCATTCAGACCTGCCAGGGTACCTCCGGTCTACAGTCGGGCGACGTTCTGACGTTCGGAGCCAACAGCGTTACCGTTCAGAGGCTCACTGTCACCGGCTCACCCACCTCCTTCACCTGGAGCACGGCATGTACCTACTACAACGCGGCCACCGGTCCCGTCGGTGATGTTCAGGCCTCCGATGGAACGTACAATCTCACGATCGCGGCCGGAATACTGCTCGGCGACGCCCCTGCTACCGGTGCCGCCTATGGCCAGGGAAAGCGCAAGACGGCTGTCCCAAGCTATTCCAAGAGCAGCAAGAAGGCCAACGGTGACAGTGCCGACGGTGGCGGCGGCGGTGGCGGTTCCTCTTGGACGGCGCAGGGGGGAGGTGCTGCTGGCTCAGGCGGGAATCCCCCTCCTTACGGCCCGAAGAGGCCGGTGGTGTAAGGAGGCTTTGATCCAGGCCCGGGCGAGAAAGGCCGCGGAGGTTTCCATGACGCACGCAATCCCGAGGACAGGCCCCCAGATCCCGAGGTATCATGGGGGCCTTCCTCGGGAAATCTCCGGCGCGGCTGGTCTCTCCGGCCGGTCCGGTCCGAGGCGCGGCGAGCGCCATGAATACGGATGCGGCACCCGAGCCGGGCGAGGCGGAGATTGCGGCCGACCTCGTCCGGCGGATCGCGGCGGGCGATGCCGCCGCCGAGGGAGAGCTCGTCCTGCGCTACAGCCGCGGTCTCCTCTACCTGCTGCGGCGGCTGGGGGCCCCGCCGGAGCTCGCCCAGGATCTTCACCAGGAAACCCTTCGCATCGCTTTGGAGCGCCTGCGGCAGAGGGGGATCGACGAGCCGGCCGGGCTCGCCGGCTTCCTCCGCGGCATCGCGCGCAACCTGATCGTCGCCGAGCGGCGCAAGATCGCCCGCCGCCGGACCGATATGGACGACGAAGAGCTGGCGCAGGCGGTCCATCCCGCGCCGAGCCAGCTCTCCGCCGTCCTCCAGGACGAGGAAGCCGAGACCGTGCGGCGGCTCATCGGCGAGCTCCCCACCGACCGCGACCGGCAGCTCCTGCTGCGGTTCTACGTCGCCGAGGAAGAGAAGGAAACCATCTGCTCCGACCTCGGACTCGACAGTCTCCATTTCAACCGCGTCCTCTTCCGGGCTCGCCAGCGCTTCAAGGAGCTCCTGGAGCGCGAGAGCAGGCCGGCGCCGGCGCCGGTTCGCGCCTCATGATCGACGATAGGAGATGACAGGTTTCCCATGGATCACGCCTACATCGAAGAGCACCAGGTCGTCGACCGCTACCTGATGGGTAGGCTCTCGCCGGAAGAGGCGGGAGGCTTCGAAGAGCACTACCTCTCCTGCCAGGAGTGCCTCGACCAGCTCGAGGTGACAGAGTCCCTCGAGCGGGGCTTCAAGCGCGCCGCCGGGCAGGACGCGGCGCGGCTCGCCGCCACCCGGCAGCTCGCCGTCGTGGCCTGGCTCACTCGCCTCAGCCGCTCGCGACAGGCGGCGGCCCTCCTGGTCGCCCTATTCGTCGTCCTCGCCGTGCCCGGCGTGCTCTCCTATCGGGAGCTGGCCTCGACCCGCGCGGCCCTCGAGCGGGAGCGGGCAGCCGCAAGCTCCCGGACGACAGCGGAGGCCGAGCGGCTCCGCGCCGAGCTGGACGCCAGCCATCGGGACCTCGCCAGCGAACGCGAGGCCCATTCCCGGGCGGCCGAGCAGCTTGCCCAGGCGATCCGGCCGCAGGCGAACATTCCCATCCTCTTCCTCAACGCGGAACGCGGCGGCGCATCCGGAGGGGAGCCCACCTTCCGCCTGCATCTGCCGGCCGAGGCGGGTTGGATCGTCTTCGCCCTGGCGATCGATCCGCCCCATTACCCCGGGTACCGAGCAGCTCTCAAGGATGCCCGGGGGCGGGAGGTCTGGAGTGGCGCGGACCTCCGGTTGAACGAGCAGGAGAGCCTCAGCCTGAGCCTCCCCTCGACCCTCCTGGCTCCGGGCGACTACACGCTTGCCGTCGAAGGCCTGGCGCCTGGCCGCCGCCCGGTGTCCGCCGGTCGCTTCACCTTCCGCGTGCTGCCCGCCGCCTGAGATTTCGCCTCTCACCTTCTGGTGAGATAACGAACCTGGTCTCGACAGTTTGTTACCGATGAGGCTCGGCGGATAAGTCGCCGGGGTAAATCGAAACCATTCGGTACAAAGGAGAGATCGTCATGAGAAAATTGATTTTCATCTTCGCGCTGCTCTGTTGTTCGACGCAGGCGATGGCCACGCTCTGTACGGACCTGGCAGGTCAATGCCTGAAGATTCCTTGGGGCGGCGCTACCCGCGTGATCGGTCCGATCGATTACTTCAGCTCCCTACCCTTCACCTACGAAGCGTCCGACACGCTCCTGACCGGGGTGTCGCATGTGCAAGGCGTCTGCGTCAACACGAGCATCGGCGTGGATGTCTTCGCTTTCGGAAACATCGTGCAGAGCCTCTTCGGGACGTTGACTCCGCCGGCCATGGCGGGAGCTCCTGTAACGGTCACCAAAGGTACCTTTACCTCCGGCAACTCACAGAAGTTACCGTGGACAGCGGTGGTCGCAAGTTGCTCGGCACAACTAAGCCAAGCCTGCGTTCAGTGCGGCGTGGAAGTGAACGAGTGCATCGCACAGGCGGCGCCCAACCAGAAGCCGGGGTGTGTCGCTGAGTACAAGCTGTGCAAGAAGGAAAATAATTGCAAGTGAGCCCAGCGCCGGCTGAGGAGCTCCCCTCGGCCGGCGCTTGCGCTCCCACGATGAGCTCAGGGAACCTGATGCCGCAAGGCGTAGACGTAGTTGATGGGCGCGTGGTCGGCGAGGTCGCGCAAGGGAACGCTGTGTTTTCTCCAGGCTTCCGCCACGATGTACTCCTCCCGTGCCTTAACTCTGTCGCCGCGAATGAAGTCCTGGGTGGCGCCTGAATGGAGCTCTCCAAGCCGGTCGATATAAAGAGGTGCTTCGTCGCTCACGTGCAGAAAAC
>DATIOS010000452.1:0-11118 GCA_035472915.1 Thermoanaerobaculia bacterium | reverse complement strand
CCAGGGGTACCCCTCTCCCGGGGAGGGGAATGGGGTGGTCGGGAGAGGGGCAGGGGTGAGGGTCTTGGGTGGGGGAGCTCTGAGGCTGAGTTAGCGCCTATTCCCCGGGAGTGGGGGGACACTGGCGGCGTCGTGGTGCAGATCGAGGGCTCTCCTGTGGATGTAGGGACTGCGGAGCTGATGGCGGCGACGGATCGGGTTCAAGCTGAGATCGCTCCGGCCCGGCGAGCGGAGGAGCGGGAGATCGTGGTCCTCGGTGGGTCTCTGGAGATGCCGGAGGAGCGGGCGATGTTGACGTGGGCCACGGTGACGGGGGCCGCGGTGGCGCTGGAGCCTTCGCCGGAGCTGCGGATCGCCACCGCCGCCTGGGTGCGCCCGACGGTGTTTCATGGCACGGCGGAGGAGATCGCCGTCCTGCGGGCCTGGACGGCGAAAGGGAAAAGGAAACGTGGTCTTCCCTTTGGGCGCCTGCGGACAATCCTGGTCGCCGGCGGCGAGGATCTCGAGAGTACCGAAGCAGAGTTTTGGCGAAATTGGGGAGTGACCTTGGGGCGCGTGCCTCCTCTTGCCGCAGAGCGGCATAAACATGGTATATAGGGCGAGAGAGGAGAGTCTTCGATGCCCGAGAACGCCACCCTGGAAGCTCCGCCGCCCGCTCCGCTACGCCCGCCAAACACCGCGTCGGCCTTGGAGGAAATCACCGAACGGGCCGATACCGTCTGGACCCGCGAGTCGGGAAAACCCGTCAAGACGACCGTCTCCGACCGCCGCGAGCTGAAGGGGCCGCATGGGCGTATTGCGATCGTCGACGGTTGCCGCACGCCGTTCGTCAAGTCCGGCACCGACTTCCAGGGCATGGACGTGATCGATCTCGCGAGCATCGCCGCCGCCGAGCTGATCGCCCGCTTGGCCGTCGACGGTAACTTGATCGACCTCTCCGTCTTCGGCGTCGTGGTGCCGGCGCTCCACGCTCCGAACCTCGGCCGCGAAGTCGTGTTCCGCACCTCGCTTCCCTGGGATATCCCCGGCGTGACGGTGAACCTCGCCTGCGCCTCCTCGACGCGGGCGATGACCTTCGGCGCCGAGGCCATCCTCACCGGCGAGGCCGAGGTCGTCCTTGCCGGCGGCGCCGAGTCGCTGTCCAACGTTCCCATCCAGTTCTCGCGCAAGGCGGCGAAGACGTTCATGGAGCTGTCGCGAGCCAAGACGCTGCCGCAGAAAGTCGGAATCCTCTCGAAGCTCCGTCCGGCGGATCTGGCGCCGGTGGCGCCGGCCATCGCCGAGTACACGACCGGCCAGTCGATGGGCGAGTCGGCGGAGAAGATGGCGAAGGAGAACGACATCTCGCGCGTCGCCCAGGACGAGATCGCCCTTCTCTCGCACCACCGAGCGGCCGCCGCCACCGAGGACGGCCGGCTGACGGCGCAGATCGCTCCGGCCTTCCCGCCGCCCCGCTACGACAAGGCGGTGACCCGGGACAACGGCATCCGCGCCGACTCCTCGCTGGAGGCGCTCGCCAAGCTGAAGCCGGTGTTCGACAAGCGCTATGGCAGTCTCACGGCCGGCAACTCCAGCCCATTGACTGACGGCGGCTCGGCCGTCCTCCTAATGAGCGAAGAGAAGGCCAAGACGCTGGGCTACAAGCCCCTCGGCTATATCCGCTCCTATGCTTTCTCCGCCCTCAACCCGGGCGACCAGCTCCTTCAGGGGCCGGCCTACGCGGCGCCGTCTGCTCTGGACGCGGCGGGTCTGAAGCTCGGGGACGTCGATCTGGTCGAGATGCACGAAGCGTTCGCGGCGCAGATCCTCTCCAATATGAAAGCCTTCGCTTCGAAGAAGTTCGCCGAGCGCGAGCTGGGCCGGCCCGAGCCTCTGGGCGTCATCGATTTCGAGCGATTCAACGTCACCGGCGGCTCCATCGCCATCGGCCATCCCTTCGGCGCCACCGGCGCCCGCGTCGCCACCCAGCTCCTCTACGAGCTGCGTCGACGCGGCCAGAACCTCGGCTTGCTGACGATCTGCGCGGCCGGTGGCGTCGGGTTCGCGATGGTGGTGGAAAGAGAGTAGCGATTTTGGATTTTGGATTTTAGATTTTGGATTGGGAGCTGATCGCTTGGCCCCGATTTCAGGTCTTGTTTTCAATCCAAAATCCAAAATCGGAAATCCAAAATAAAGATGTCCTCCCCGCTCTCCGGCACCTTCGTCCTCGATCTTTCCCGCCACCTCCCCGGTCCTCTCGCCGCCCGCCTGTTGGCGGATCTGGGGGCTCGGGTGGTGAAGGTGGAGGAGCCGGCGTTGGGCGATCCGGTGCGGCTGTCGCCGCCGGTGCGGGAGGGCGTGGGCGCGCTCGGTGGGATCCTCCTGGCAGGGGTTGAGAGCGTGGCCCTGGATCTCAAGGATCCGGGTGGGCGAGAAGTTTTGGAGCGGCTGCTGGCGCGGGCTGACGTGCTGCTGGAGAGCTTCCGTCCTGGCACGCTGGCGAGGCTGGGATTCCCGCCGGAGGAGCTGCGACGGCGGTTCCCCAGCATGGTGATCTGCTCGCTGACAGGCTGGGGCCAATCCGGTCCCTACAAGGCCCGGGCCGGGCACGACATCACCTATCAAGCGGCGGCGGGGGCGCTGGCGTCCACGGCGTCGATACCGGCCGTGCCGGTCGCGGATCTTATCGGCGGCTGGAGCGCTGTCACCGCCATCCTGGCGGCCCTGCTGGAGCGGCAGCGGACGGGACAGGGCCGGTGGATCGACGCTTCGCTCTACGACGCCGCCCTGCATGCTAATCTGATCGGCTGGTCCATGGAGGTAGGAGGCGAGAAAGCCGTGGGCGAGCCGCTCCCCTTGACCGGCGGCCTTCCCTGCTACGACATCTACGAGACGGCGGACGGCCGATTACTTGCTGTAGGCGCCTTGGAGCCTCATTTCTGGCAACGCCTCTGCAAAGCAGTGGACCGCGGCGACCTGGCCCGGCGGCAGTACAGCGCCTCGCGACGGGTGCGCCGGCAGGTGAAGGACCTGATCCTCAGCCGAACTCTTGCGCAATGGATGGAAATCCTAGGCCGGGAGGACGTCCCCGCCGAGCCCGTTCTCTCCGCTGCCGAGGCGCGCAACCATCCGCAAGCCCTGGAGCGGGCCCTGCTCTCCGCGGGACCCGACCGCCAGCCCCGTCTCGCCTTCCCGGCCCGCTTCGATGGCGAGCGTCCAAGGCCCGGCGGCCACTCCCCTGAGCTGGGAGAGCACACCGAGGCCCTCCTCAAGGAGCTCGGCGTGCCGCGGGATGTCGAGACTTCCCCCGGCGTCGGCCGCCGCTTCGGCCTCATGCGCTGGCTGCGGACGGTCCTGCGATAGGCGGAGAGGGATCACGCGCGCCAGCGGAGCGTATGGGCGGTCGCCGTCGATGTCGCCGCGTCTGAGACGCCCCACGGGGTTCCCCGTGGGCGTCTCTACATTGGCTGGAGCCGGTGTCGTGATTCGGGAAGGTGGCGCCCGTAGGAGGCGCTATCGGTCTTTGACGATAGTAAAGGCGCCATCGTTCCAAATTCTTCGCCGGTACCCCCCCAACGTAGAGACGCCCTGCGGGGAACCCCGCGGGGCGTCTCCGAATCGGGAACGACGGCCCAATCTGAATAAATGCTGGGCGGCGAGACAGCCTCAGAATCCAAACCAAAATCGGCGTCTCCAGCCCGGGACCGACGGATCTATCTGAAATCAATTCGTCGTCGGCAGGGCAGTCGCCTCAATCTGCAACCCAAAATCCAAAATCTAAAATCCAAAATGACTACTCGAGTCGCGCGATGACCTCCAGCGTCAGGTCGTCGCGCAGCGTCTCGTCGCCGACGTGGTGGTCAAAAGCGCGAAGAATCGCGTCGTGCACTTCCTTGGGCGTGCCGCCGAGCTCCAGGGCGGCGCGGATGCGGTCGTAGCCGAAAGCCGTCTTTCCCAGGCTGTCCACGGCTTCGGGAAGGCCGTCCGTATAAAGCACCAGAAGATCGCCGGGCTCCAGGGTGACATGGCGGGTGACGACCGGCAGCGGATCGCGCATCCCCAGGGGGAAACCGCCATTGCCCAGCTCCTCGACGCAGCCGTTGGCATGCCGGAGCAAGGGAAACGGGTGGCCGGCGGAGACGTACTCCATTTCGCCGGTCGACGGCTCCAGCAGGGCGTAGAAGACGCTCATGAAGGTGCGATTCGTGCCGGTGCGGCAGAGGGTGCGGTTGAGCAGGGCGAGCACCCGCTCGGGGCTGGGATCGAGATCGAGGGCCGTCTTCAGGGTGGCGTTGGCGATGGCCATCACCAGCCCGGCGGCCATGCCGTGGCCGCTGGCATCCCCCACCACCAGGACGATGCGCCCGTCGGGCAGGGCCATGATGTCGTAGTAGTCGCCGCCCACCTCGTTGGCCGTGCGGTAGGAGTGGGCGAAGCCGTAACCTGGCACGGCCGGTAGGATGTGGGGCATCAGCTCGGACTGTAGCTCGCGGGCGACCTCGAGCTCGTCGCGCACGCGGACGCGGTCCACCAGCTCCAGAGCCAGGAGGAAGATCATGCCCCCGAGGCTGACGGCGAACCAGAACGGCGAGAACTCGATGATGATTCGCTTCGAGGAGAAGGTGTTGTTGCCGGTCAGGCCGATGATGAAGGCGAGAAGCGAGCCGGCGAAAAGCAGCCTGCGGGCCGGCGTGAGCTTGTAGGAAAGGCCTAGAAACGCCAGCTTGGTCCGGAACAGGAAGCGCCTCAAGCCCTTTTTGGGCTCGGCCTCCTGGCGGTGCTCGCGGGTGAGGACGTCGTAGGCCGTGGCCGCATCGCGGTCGAACAGACGCCGCAGGTCCCGCTGGTTGAGACCGTCGGTGTACTCGCGAACGAAGGTGTGCAGGCGCTCGACGGCGTGAGGTTTTGAGCGTCTCATGGCAGTCCTGAATACGTCAGGCTCCCCTCAGGGTTTTGAAGCTCTCTGGACGACTTGTTGTCACCTATGTTATAACTCCCCTTAGAGGAGGACCTCCGATGATCAAGCTCAAAGTGACCACGGTGGGGAATTCGACCGGCGTCATTCTGCCTCGGGAAATCTTGTCCCGCCTCAAAGTTCAGAAAGGGGACGTTCTCTATCTCACGGAGACGCCTGACGGTTACCAGATTACACCCTATGACGAAGAGTTTGGCCGGCAGATGGAGGAGGCTGAGCGCGTCATGCGGGAGAACCGTGAAGTCCTCCGCGAGTTGGCGAAGTGACAGGCGAGCCGCGATGGCTGCTGATCACGGTCGTCGTGGCCTCCCAAAGGGCACTTATCGCCGAGCATGGAGGGGCTGACGGCCTTAGAGATCGCGGTCTCTTGGAGTCCACCCTGGCTCGCCCCCGGAATCTTCTCGCATATTCCGATGGCGATGCCAGCCTCTTCGATCTCGCCGCGTGCTATGCCTACGGACTGGCTCGGAATCACTGCTTCGTCGACGGTAACAAGAGGATCGCGTTCACCGCGGCGTTGACGTTTTTGGGGCTCCATGGCTTTCGTCTGAATGCGGACCGCGAGGAGCGGGTCCTGACGTTTCTCCGTCTGGCGTCGGGTGAGCTCAGCGAGAGGGAGCTCAGCGAATGGTTGGAGCAACACTGTCACGAGGCCCCATGACGCCACTCCGCTAGATCCTCCGGCACCAGGTGCGCCAGCGAGTTGGCGTAATACCGCAGCACGTGCATCTCCGCCGGCCGGCCGGTATAGAGGCCTTCGCTTTCCTCCACCAGGTGGCGAAGGGTGAGCATGCGCAGGCCGGCCTCGATAGCATAGGCCTGATCGCGGCGGGGGATGTAGACGTGGGCGCCGACGGCTTCCAGCTGTTCGATCAGCCGCAGGGCCCGGGCCTGGAGCTCCAGCTCCGAAAGCGGCTCGCCGGCCTGGACGAGCACCGTCGCCACCAGCGGCACCGGCAATGCCGGAATCACTCCGCCGATCGCCCGCATCAGCTCACCCCCCAGGCGCTCCAGATGGACGGTTCTCTCTTCGCGCGAGAGGGTGCGCAGATCGAGGCCCAAGTCACCGAGATAATGACGCATGGAGATGGGGCTGCCGAAGCTCACGCAGGCGTAGCCGAAGCGGTGCCAGCGGCTGCGCAACATCAAACCGAGGTTGCGCAGGCTGAAGCGCAAGGTCGTCATCGCGGCGCGCGCCGGGCCGGGCTTCTTCGCGCCCGGAGTCAGATCGAGGAGCAGCGTGCGGTCCTCCAGTACCCGGTCGTAGTTGATTCCCACGGGGATGAATACCAGGTCGCGATCGCCGTGTTGGGGATCGAAGGAACGCAGCATGTAGTCGAGAATGCCGAGCTTCGGCGGCCGCAGCCTGCCGTCGCGGGAGAGCCCGCCTTCCGGATAGACGGCCTGGGGGACGCCGGCCGAGGTCGCCATGTGGATGTAGCGCTCCAGCACCCGCCGGTAAAGGGGATCGCCGGAGCTGCGGCGGACGAAGTAGGCGCCGGTCGAGCGGATCAGGGTCTGGAGCGGCCAGACGCGCGCCCACTCGCCCACGGCGTAGGAGAGCGCCGTGCGGTCCGCCGCCAGGTAGGCCACCAGGATGTAGTCCATGTTGCTGCGGTGGTTCATGAGAAAGACCACCGTCGACCCGGGAGTCACGCCGGCTAGCCCGGCCTCGTCCGAGAATCCCAGGCGCACGCGGTAGAGGAGGCGGGCCACCCGTTTCGAGAGCCAGTAGCCGATGCGGAAGTAGAAGTAGGCGTTGAAGGCGGGCACGATCTCCCGGGCGTAGCGCTCCACGCGGCCGGACAGCACCGCCCGGGGGATTCCCTGCTCGCGCGCCTGGACGTCCACCGCCTCGACCACCTTGGGATCGAAGACCAGCCGGTCGATGAGCACCTGCCGGCGGGTGCGCTGGAAGGACGGGATCTCCAGTTTCAGCCGGGTATTCAGCTCATCGATGACACGCTGCACCCGCCGCCGCAGGTACCAGCGGACACCGGGCACCAGCAGCCTGTCCAGCGCCGCCCAGGCCGCCAGGATGACGAGCAGAATTGCCACCCAGAGGGGCAGGCTGACGGCGCGGGTCATAGAGAGCTCGATGGGATGATAGCAAAAGCCTTACAGGCCGATCGTGAAGGCGTGCTGCTCCTCTTCCTCGGTTACCTTGCGCTTGTAATCCTCGCCTTCCACCAGCGTGCGAAAGCGCTCGGTCACCGGCAGTCCCATGGGCATGGGACGCCAGACGAACGGCTCGCCGGTCCGGGCATCGACCACCCGCTTCTCGTCCACAGCCCGGGTGGCCTCGGACAGCGGGAGGCCGTGAAGCACCCCGTGGAGCGCCCGGAAGAGTCCTTCGTCGGCGGGATCGAGAAAGTGCAGCCATTTCCGGCCCTGCGAGGCGGAGTGGTAGTGGGCGGGCACGAAGACGAGGCCGTCGAGCTGCAGGCGGTCGCAAGCGAGGATCAATAGGGCGACGATGTCCTGCGACATGCCCAGCCCGGGGTAACGCTGGCCCGGCAGGCGCGGCCGGTCGGCGGTGAACTCGGCCCGCGGGTTTTGTAGCAGCAGCCACTCGATGCGCAGCAGCGCCAGGCCGGGAAGGGCGCCGCGGTCGATCCGCGCCCGGGCTTCGATGAGCAGCTCGCGCCGGCTGCGATCGCCGTACAGCCGGACGGTGTCGCCGGTCGGATTGTCGAGATCCATCTCCAGGGTGGGATAGGCAAAGCCCAGCTCCCGCAAGCGGTCGAGCAGGCCCGCCCGTTCCAGGGCCAGCTCCAGCCCCTGAGGGGAGTAGTAGCCCAGGAAGCGGCGCATGCGGTGAGGATCGCCCAGCGATGAGGCGATGTCGTCGTCGGTGAGGCCCCAATCATTCGATTGCTGCGGTTCGCCCGTCAGCTCGTGCGGCTCGAAATCCTGCGCCAGGCGGCGGTAGCGGGTGAGGACGGCCTCCTCGGTGGACGGCGGCTCGAGAGCCTGGCCGCGGTTGAGCAGAGCGGAGAAGAAACGGGCGCTGTAGCGCCAGGCGTTGAGGCCGTAACCGCCGGCGAGAGTGATCACCAGCGGCAGCCGGCGGCCGTCATCGCGTGCGCAGCGGACCACGAATCGGTCGCGCTTCAGCAGACCGGCGGCCGAGATCTTCCAATCCCCGATCTGATCGTCCGCCGCCGGATCGGCTCCCGCCAGGTAGAACACCATCGCCGGTTGGAAGGCCGCGAAGACGGGAGGCAGCGATGAGCGCACGGCGTCGAGATAGGCGGCGTCGCCGACCCCGAACCCCAGCTCGATCACAGTCGCCTCGACCGCAGCTTCGACGTCCACCGAGGTGCGGTTGTGGATGGAGAAGGTGTGAACCGTCGGGTCGCCGGCGAAGAGCGAGCGAGTGCCGTCGCCGTCATGAACGTCGAGGTCGACGATCAGGATCCGTTCCGCGAAGCCGCGGGAGCGCAGCTCGGCGATGGCGGTCGCCACGTCGTTGTAGATGCAGAAGCGCTCGCCCTTGGCGGCGAAGGCGTGGTGGAGCCCGCCGCCGAGATTGACGGCGATTCCCCTGGATTGGCGGGCGAGGGCGGCGGCGCTGAGCGTTCCCCCCACCATGAAGCGCTGTACCGCCAGGGCGCGGTCGGAGAGAGCTTCCGCGAGCGTCAGGCCGGCGATGCGGTTGAGGGCGCCCGGCAGGTTGAGCGAATCGAGATAGTCGTCCGTGTGGACCCGGCGGAGCTGGTGGAAGGTGGCGGGAACCGGGGCATGGAGGGCGCGCCGGCCGAGGAGGCCCGTCGAATCCAGGAAGGAAAGGATCTGCTCGCCCCGGCGCGGGTCGTAGAGCAATCCCGGCAGCTCGAGCTGGTAGCGCCGGGAATAGACGAAGCTCACCGCCGACTGCCCAAGCAGCCCGCCGAGACGGCGCCGGCCCCGCCGTAGAGCTCTCGCCAGCGGGCCGCCCGGGGACAGGGCGGGACCGTCGGAGGGTGTCTCAAAAGCCGTAGACGATGACGCCTGCGTCGCCAGGGATTGAAATCCTTGGCTACTGACGCTTGTCCCCTCCGGGACGGCAATTTCGTTTCTGTGTCCCGCAGGGACTACCGAGGGTAGCCAGGTGATTTCAATCCCTGGCGACGTAGGCCGCGCTGTCGACCCCTTTTGAGACACCCTCTCGCTCACCGCAGCCGCACCCAGGTGGCGCCCCAGCCGCCGGCCTCGGCCGGCGCGTCGCCGAAGCCCGTCACCCGGGGATCGCGGCCCAGCAGCGTGCGCACCGTCTGCCGCTGCACGCCGATCCCCCGGCCATGGATGATCCGCAGCTCGCGCAGTCCCTTCTCCCACGCCGCGTCGAGATACTCCCGCACCACGTCCGCCACCTCCGCCGGCCGGAAGCTGTGGAGATCGAGCACGTCGGTGATGGGCAGCTCGACGGGGGCATCGCCGTCCTGAAGCTGCTCGTCCTCGCGGTCTTCGTAACTTTCGCAGCTCATATCCATTCTCTTGCCGGCACAGCTATACTATGGGGCTTCCGGACCACTATGAGTCTTCTCTATGTCTGAAACGCTCCAGGCACTGATCAGCCGTTCGGCCCTGGAGTGGCGAATGACCTTCGACGCCCTCGACTTCCCTCTCCTGCTGGTGGAGATGGACGGTCGCATCGTGCGCATGAACGAGGCGGCCCGCGCCCTCGCCGGCGTCACCTTCGAGGCCGCCATCCACCGGCTCCTGGGAGTGCTCGGCGACGCGCAGCCGTGGCCGACCGTCGGTCTCCTCCTGGAGCGGATGGCGGCGACCGGCGAGCGCGCTGCCCAGCAGGCCCGGGAGGAGCGCGGCCGGGTGTGGGACGTCACTCTCAGTCCCGTCGACGGTCCGGACGGCGATTGCTGGGCCATCGTTGTGATCGTCGATATCACCGAGCGGATGCGGCTGCAGGAGTCGCTACGCCACAGCGAGACGATGTCCGCCATGGGAGCGCTGGTGGCGGGCGTCGCCCACGAGGTCCGCAACCCTCTTTTCGGCATCTCGGCGACGCTCGACGCCTTCGAGGCCCGCTTCAAGCGGCGCACCGAGTACCGGCGCTATGTCGACGTGCTCAAAGAGCGGGTAGGCCGGCTCAACGAGCTCATGCAACATCTGCTGGACTATGGCAAGCCGCCGCGTCCGGACTTCGCTCCCGCCGTCCCCCGCCAAGTGATGGGGGCCGCCGCCGTCGCTTGTGCCCCCCTGAGCGCCCGCGCCGGCGTCGAAATCGTGCTCGACGTGCCTGACGACCTGCCGGTGCCGAGGCTCGACCGCAACCGTATCGTCCAGGTTTTCCAGAACCTCATCGAAAACGCCATCCAACATTCACCGTCGGGCAGCTACGTCACTTTCCGCGCCGCGCCGTCGGACGACGGTGGGACGGTGGCCTTCATCGTTGAAGACTCGGGGCCGGGGTTCCGGTCCGAGGATCTCCACCGTGTCTTCGAGCCCTTCTTCACCCGCCGCCGGGGCGGCACCGGGCTGGGGCTCTCGATCGTCCAGCGCATTACCGAGCAGCATGGCGGCCAGGTCACGGTGGCCAATCGACCCGGCGGCGGAGGCGCGGTGACGGTGTCGCTGCCGGTGGCCGCCGGCAGCTCACCTGGGCCGCCGAGGCCGCAGGCGCCGCCGATCTCGCCGGGTTCGCCGGCATCCTCGAAGGAGTTACCGCTGGGCGATCGGCCGTGAGACCGCCGCCGCCTCGCGCACCTTCGCCACCAGCTCGTCCTTGCTCGGCAGCTCGCTGAAGGCGTGAGGCTCGCGGCCGGGCCGGTACAGGAGATAGAAGGGAATGCCGTAGCGGCCGTGATCCTTGAGGAAGGCCGCGATCTTGGCGTCCTGGTTGGTCCAGTCCGCCCGCATGGGCACCACGCCGTTCTCCGCGAACGCCCTGGCCACCTCCGGTGTGTTCAAGGTCAGGCGCTCGTTCGTCTTGCAGGTGAAGCACCAGTCGGCCGTCACGTCCACGAACACGAGCTGGCCGCCCGCCGTCAGCGACTCCGCCTTGGCGCAAGGGTGGGGCATTTTCTGGCTTATACGTGGCAACATGATCAGGGCACGAGATAGCCTTCGATCACACAATTCATACCCTGGGGCGGGTTCAGATTTGGCAGAGACGCCCGGAAGAAGACTCCAATGTCGACACTTCCCTGGGAGGGCGCTGC
>DATIOS010000451.1:0-31605 GCA_035472915.1 Thermoanaerobaculia bacterium | reverse complement strand
AGGCGGCGGCCGGCGAATCGCCCGAGATGCTGGAGCTGATCGACGGCGTGGGCCAGCTCGCCACGCACGGCGGCAAGCGCCTGCGCCCGGCCCTGGTGGTCTACACCTACCGGGCTTTCGGCGGCACGCGCCTGAACGAGGCCTTCCCCCTGGCACTGGCCACGGAGCTGCTCCATACCTATCTCCTGATTCACGACGACATCATGGACCACGCCGAGGTCCGGCGCGGGCTGCCGGCGGCGCACGTGCGCTTCCGCGACGCCCATCACGCCCACGGTCTCAGGGGCGATGCCGCGGACTTCGGGCGGTCGGTGGCCATCCTGCTGGGCGACCTGGCCCAGAGCTGGGCCGTGGAGCTGGCGGCGCCCGCCTTCTCCCGTTGCGGTGGCGAGCTTGCCCGCTGCTTCTCCGCCATGTGCCAGGAAGTGGTGGGCGGTCAATACCTCGAGCTGCTGGTGGCGCAGCGGCGAGATGCCTCGGAAGAGGAGCTCCTGCGGGTACTGCGCCTCAAATCCGGCCGGTATACCTGCGAGCGTCCCATCCAGCTCGGGGCCCTGCTGGCCGGAGCGCCGGCCGAGGCTTTCGCCGACCTCTCTCGGTACGGCGCCGCGGTGGGCGAGGCCTTTCAGCTCCAGGACGATCTGCTGGGGATGTTCGGCGACGCCGGCACCGTGGGCAAGCCGGTGGACGCCGACCTGCGGGAGGGGAAGTACACCTTCCTCATCCATCGCGCGAAGTCCGCGGCGAGCGCCGGTCAGCGGCAGATCCTCGAGGCCGCTCTCGGCAATCCGGACGCCACGGCGGCGCAGGTCGAGCAGGCCCTGCAAGTCCTGGAAGAGACCGGGGCTCGCGCCGCCGTGAACGGCATGATCGCCGAGCGGCTGCGCACCGCCCGGGCGGCCCTCGCCGCCCTCGCGCCCTTCGACCTCGCCGCCGACGGCCGGCTGTTCCTCTCCGGGCTGATCGACTACCTGCGGGAGCGCGAGCAGTGAGTGCGCCGGTCAGCGCTCCGGACGCGGTGGCGGAGTCCGCCGCCTTGGCTGCCGAAACCGCGCCGCCCGAGCGCGACCGCAAGCTGGAGCACATCCGCCTCGCCCTCGAAGGGCGGATGCAGCTGGGGCGCAACTATTTCGACGACTACCGCTTCGAGCACGCGGCGCTGCCGGAGATCGATCTCGACGCCGTCGACACCGGAGTGAGCTTCCTGGGACGGCGCCTGGCGGCTCCCCTCCTCATCTCCAGCATGACCGGGGGCACCGAGACGGCGGGGCAGATCAACCGCAACCTGGCGGCCGCCGCCGAGCAGACCGGCATCGCCGTGGGAGTCGGCTCGCAGCGCAAGGCGTTGGAAGATGCCGCCAAAGCTGATACCTTTCGCGTTCGCGAGGTCGCTCCCTCGGCTGTCCTGTTGGCCAATCTGGGTGCCGTGCAGCTCAATTACGGCATGGGCGTCGAGGCGTGCCGGGAGGCGGTGGCGATGATCGGGGCCGACGCCCTGATCCTCCACCTGAATCCCCTCCAGGAGGCGATCCAGCCGGAAGGACAGTGCAACTTCTCCGGCCTGCTGGCAAAGATTGGCGCGCTGGTGGGCGAGCTCGGCGTGCCGGTGGTGGCCAAGGAGATTGGCTGTGGCATCTCCGAGGCCACGGCCCGTGCCCTGGCCGGCGAGGGAGTGAGGATCATCGACACGGCGGGCGTGGGCGGCACGAGTTGGGCGCGCATCGAGGCGCAACGGGCCGGCGATCTGGAGATCGGCGAGCTCTTCGCGGGCTGGGGAATTCCGACGCCGGAGTCGATCCGCCAGCTCCGCCGCGTCGAGGGCCTGACGGTGATTGGCAGCGGCGGCGTGCGTAACGGCCTCGACGTCGCCAAGGCCATCGCCATGGGAGCCGACCTGGTGGGGATGGCGTATCCCTTCCTGGCGCCGGCCACTGAATCTCCCGAGAAGGTGAGCGAGAAGGTGCGGCGCACGGTGCGGGAGCTCAAGATCTGTATGTTCTGCCTCGGGGTGAAAACCATCGCGGAGCTGCAACGCGTGCCGCTCCTAAAAGGGTCGTAAGATGAGCAAGATCGCCAATACAGCCTCCTCGGTGCCCCTCACCCGCGACGAGCTGGTTCGCTCGCTGGTGGATGGCGAGCGCCGGTTTCACGAGCTTCCCAAGGACCTCTCCTCGCAGGAGGCGGCCGAGATTCGCCGCCAGGCCCTGGAGGAGATGACCCGCACGGAGCTGTCCAATATCGGCCACCATTCGCTGGACGTCCAGCGGGCCTCCCACCGCAACTGCGAGAACTTCATCGGCGTCGCCCAGATCCCCATGGGCGTGGTGGGTCCGCTCAGGGTGCGGGGCAAGTACGCGGACGGCGATTTCTACGTCCCTCTCGCCACCACCGAAGCCGCCCTGGTGGCGAGCACCAACCGCGGTTGCGCCGCCTTGCGCGAGGCCGGCGGTGCCGTGGTGCGGGTCGAGGACGTGGGCATGACCCGCGCTCCCGTCTTCCGCACCTCGGGCATCGTCCAAACCCAGCTGTTCCTGCAGTGGATCCAGGACCACGAGGAGGAGATTCGCGCGCTCACCGAGTCGACCAGCCGCTACCTGCGGCTGCTCGAGGTGCGCCCCTACGTCTTCGGCACCACGGTCTTCCTCCGTTTCCGTTTCGACACCGGCGACGCCATGGGCATGAACATGGCGACCATCGCCTGCGACCGGGTGGTCAACGAGCTCATCGAGCCGGCGACCGGCGTGCCCTGCATCGGTCTGTCGGGCAACTACTGTGTGGACAAGAAACCGGCCCACATCAACTTCCAGGAGGGTCGCGGCAAGCGCATCTACGCCGAGATCCTCCTCGACGCCCCCATCCTCCACCACATCCTCAAGACCGACGCCCGCAGCCTCGTCGAGGTGCAGTACCGCAAGAACCTCCTGGGCTCGATCGCCGCCGGCTCCCTGGGTTTCAACGCCCACTACGCCAACGTCCTGGCCGCGTTCTTCATCGCCACCGGCCAGGACCCGGCCCACGTCGTCGAGGGCTCGATGGGCATCACCTGCATCGAATCGCGGGGGCCGGACTCGGTGTTCGCGTCGATCTTCATGCCCGACGTTCCCCTCGGCGCCATCGGCGGCGGCACCTCGCTCGATACGCAGCGCGAGGCTCTCGCCGTGCTCGGCGTCTCTCCCGACCCGGACCGCCGCGGCGACGCCGTGGCCCGGCTGGCGGAGATCGTCGGCGCCGTGGTCCTCGCCGGCGAGCTGTCGCTCATGGCCGCCTTCACCTCCAACGATCTGGCGCGGGCCCACGAGAAGCTGGGACGCGGCGAGATTTCCAACCTGCTCATCTAGGAGGGCGATGGCCTCCAAAGGATCGATTGCCGTCTCCGCTCCTGGCAAGCTGATCCTGATGGGCGAGCACGCGGTGGTCTACGGCCGCCCGGCGCTCGTCGCCGCCCTCGACCGGCGGCTCACCGTCCGCGTCGCGCCGCGCCCGGACGGCGCCGTCCACCTCGATCTCCCCGGCCTTGACCACGCGGAAGAGACCTCTTGGGAAGCCCTGCGGGCGTACGCCCATTCGGTGCGGGAGAGCTGGCACGCCTACTCCCGGCAGCCTTCTCCCGAGAGCTTCCGTACGGTGCAGCGAGCGGACCCCGCCCACGTCGTGAAGGTGGCGCTGGGTGAGGTCGCCGAGACCCTCATCGCTCCCCCGCCCAAGACCCTCATCACCCCAGCCCTCTTCTCCCAGCCTCCCCCCCGTCCGCCGGGAGAAGAGGGAGAACAGCAGGGATATCTTCCCGGCCTCTCCCTGCGGGTGGACTCCGATCTTCCCATCGGCTCAGGCTTCGGCAGCTCGGCGGCCACCGCCGTGGCGGTGATCGCCGGCGCCCTGGCTTTCCGCGGGGTGCCGCTCGATCCCCGCCGCATCGAGCCGCTGGCCCTGGAGGTGGAGCGCCGCCAGCACGGCCTCCCTTCGGGAGTGGACAGCGCCACCGTGCTCTTCGGCGGCCTCCTCTGGGCACGCAAGCTGGCGGCGGGCGGGCTGGAGACGGAGCGCCTTCCGGCCACCTCGCCTCTGCTAAGCCGGCTGCGCGTCTACGACACGGGCATGCCGGCCGAATCGACCGGCGCCGTCGTGGCCGCCGTCCGCGCCCGCCGCGACCGGGACCCAGCGGCCCACGAGAACCTGCTGGACCGCATCGCTGCCGCCACCCGGGGATTCCGCGCCCAGCTCGAGCTGCCGGTGGAAGACCCCGCCGTTACCGTGGATCTGATCCGCGAGGGCCACGCCTGCCTGCAAGCCCTGGGAGTCGTGCCCGACGAGGTCGGCGCCCTCATCCGCCGCGTCGAAGCGGAGGGCGGCGCCGGCAAGCTCTCGGGCGCCGGCGCGCTGAGCGGACCGGGAGCCGGTTGCGTTCTGGTCTATCATCCCGACACTGAACGGATCGCGGCCTGGCCGTTCCTTCAGTCTTTGTCTTTCCACGACGTCCACCTTGGAGCCGACGGGCTCCGCCGGGAGACCGACGCATGAGCAAGGCCACCGTATCCGCGCCGGCCAACATTGCCTTCATCAAGTATTGGGGAGCCCGCGACCTCGATCGCGCGCTCCCCCTCAACTCGTCGATCTCCATGACCCTGGAGAGTTGCGTCACCCTCTGCACCGTCGAGACGCTGGACCGCGAAGGCCAGGACGAGGTCTGGCTCGCCGAGCCCCACGGCGGGTTCGGCAACCTCAGCCCCGAGTTCGACCGCCGGGTGCGCGAGCACCTGGACCGCATCCGCCTCTGGGCCGGCCGCACCGAGGCGGTGCGGGTCGCCACCCGCAACACCTTTCCCACCGCCGGCGGCCTCGCCTCGTCCGCCTCCGGTTTCGCCGCCCTGACCCTCGCCACCGCCGGCGCCTTCGAGAAGAAAGCCTCGGATGCGGAGCTCTCCCTGCTCGCCCGCCGCAGCGGCTCAGGTTCCGCCAGCCGGTCGATCTTCGGCGGCTACGTCGAGTGGGCGGCTCCCAAGGGGGCGGCCAAGAGCGACGACGACGGCAGCTACGCCAAGCCCCTGTTCGACGCCGATCATTGGGAGCTGCGAGACGTCATCGCCGTGGTGGAGATCGGCCCCAAGACCGTCTCCTCGCTGGAGGGTCACCACCGGGCACTGTCCAGCCCCTACTACTCGAAACGCCAGGAGCTGCTGCCCGAGCGTCTCGACAAGGTGCGCCGCGCCATTCGCAAGCGCGACCTCGCGGCATTGGGTCCGATCCTGGAGGAGGAGGCCGTCGATCTCCACCTGATCGCGATGTCCTCCCATCCCCCGGTCTTCTACTGGAGCCCGGGGACGATCGCCGTGCTCCGCGCCGTCCGCGAGCTGCGCCAGGAGGGGCTCGCCGCCTGGGCCACCATGGACGCCGGCGCCAACGTCCACGTCATCTGCGATCCCGACGCCGAGGACGAGGTCGCCGAGCGCCTGGAGGACCTTCCTGCCGTGGGCTTCGTGATCCGCGACGGCGTGGGTGACGGGCCGGACCGGGAGACGGAGCATCTGTTCTAGAGAAATGCCCGACGTCGTCCTCCTCAAGCTCGGCGGCAGCCTCATCACCGACAAGGCCCGAGAGGAGACACCCCGCCGCGAGGTGATCGACCGCCTGGCGCGGGAGATCGCGCAGGCGATCGCTGGAGCGGACACGCCCTTCTCCCTGGTGGTGGCCCATGGCAGCGGCTCGTTCGGTCACGTTGCCGCCGAGCGGCATGGCGTCGGCCGCGGTCCCCTCTCGGCCGCGCAGCTCGCGGGCGCCTGCCGCACGCAGGAGCGGGCCGCGGCCCTGCACCGGATCGTCGTCGCCGCCCTCCTGGAGGCCGGCGACCGGGCCTTCTCCCTCGCGCCGTCGAGCTGCGTGGTAGCCGCAGGGGGCTGCCCGGTCGCGATCGCCGACGAGCCCCTGCTCCTCGCCTTGGAGCGCGGTCTGTTGCCGGTGCTCTACGGCGACGTGGTGCAAGACCGCGACTGGGGCGCGTCGATCTGCTCCACCGAACGCCTCTTCCGCCTGCTCGCTCCCCGGCTCCAGAGCCGCGGACTTTTGATCCGCCGCGCCGTCTGGCTGGGCGAAACGGACGGTCTCTGGGACGCCGCCGGACAGACGGTTCCGCGGGTCACGGCCGCGACCTTCGCCGACGCCCTGAAAGCCATCGGCGCTCCCGCCGGAACGGACGTGACCGGCGGCATGCGCCACCGGTTGGAGACGGCGCTGGAGCTGGCCGGCCTCGGCATTCCGTCCCTGCTCGCCAACGGCCTCACCCCCGGCCTTCTGACGCAGATTCTGCGCAATCACGAAGCAAACGGCACCGAAGTGCTTTAGAGGACCCTTCGGGGGGTGCTATCCTCTCCCCGTGCAACCGGAGACGAGACAGCCAGCCTGGCGGGAGCCCGATCTGGAGCAGCTCCTGATCAGCACCAGCCGCACGTTCGCGCTCGCCATTCCGCTGCTGCCCGAGCCGACGCGCCGCGAGGTGACGATCGCCTATCTCCTGTTCCGCATCGCCGATACCTTCGAGGACGCGGCCTCCTGGCCCCGGGCGCTGCGCATCGCCGCCCTCGAGCGCTTCATCCAGCTCCTGGAGGCTCCGGACCCGGAGGAGATCGCCGCCGTCGCCGGTCTGTGGGCGGAGGAAGTGCCCGTCGACCAACCGGGCTACCGCGATCTGCTGGCGGACGTCCCCTTCGTCTTCGATTCCTTCCTGGCCCTCGCTGCGCCGGCCGTGGCGCTGATCCGCGAGCATACGGTGCGCACGGCCCATGGCATGGCGGGTTTCGTCGCCCGCACCGGCGACGACGGCGAGTTGCGCCTGCGCGACGTCCCCGATCTCCAGGCCTACTGCTACACCGTCGCCGGCATCGTGGGCGAGCTGCTGACCGAGCTCTTCATCCTCGGCCGGCCGGAGGTGGCAGCCGTGGCCCCAAGTCTGCGCCAAAAGGCGCGCGCCTTCGGCGAGGGGCTCCAACTGGTCAACATCCTCAAGGACTCGGCCTCCGACGCCACACAGGGCCGGCGCTATCTCCCGGACAGCGTCGACCGTGCCGTGGTCCTCGACCTCGCCCGCCGCGACCTCCAGCAAGCCGCCGACTACGTTCTGACCTTGCAGACCGCCGGAGCCGAGCGCGGGCTCGTCGCCTTCAACGCGCTGCCCGTGCGCCTCGCCCACGCCACTCTCGTTCGCGTCGAGCAGGCAGGCCCGGGCTCGAAAATCAACCGCTCCCAGGTTTACGCCATCCTCCAGAGCCTCAATCGAGCGCTGGATCGAGGCGAGCCCGCCGTCGACCTGAGCTAGGCCCGGCCAGGAGACGTGATGTCCCGCACCCGATTCCCGGTCCCCATTCACTGCCCGTCGCGCCGGATGGTCCTCGGCGGCGCGCTGCTCCTCACCTGGCTGCTGCCGGTGGCACAGGCGACGCAGGCAGCGGTAGCCGCGGCGGCCAACGCGGCGCAACCGTGGGAGGGAGCGCCGTTCAGCGTCGACGCGCCGGCGCTGGCCCGCGCCGCCGCCAAGGTCGAGAGCGAGGAGGGCGATGACGTCGTCGTGCTGCTTGCCGAAGCGAGCTACAGCTACGACGCGGCCGGGCGGGAGACCTACAGCCAGCGGCTGGTCTACAAGATCCTCACCGCCACGGCCCACGAAAGCTGGTCCACCGTCGAAGAGAACTGGGCGCCGTGGCACCAGGCGCGGCCGGAGATCCGGGCGCGGGTGATCACGCCGGACGGCGCCGAGCATCTGCTCGATCCCACGACCATCACCGAAAACGGCAACACATCCGACGCACCCGACATGTTCGAGGATGGGCGAGTGCTGCGCGCGCCGCTGCCGGCCACCCGGCCTGGAGCGGTGGTGGAGCAGCAGGTGACCGTGCGCGACCTGAGTCCGTTCTTCGACGGTGGCGTGGTTCGCCTCCATGGTGTCGATCTCGGCGTGCCGGTGCTCCACTCCCGCCTGGTGTTGGAGGCCCCCGCCGCGACGCCCCTGCGCTGGGTGGTGCGCGGGCTCCCCGAAGTGCGGAAGAACGAGACCGTGACCGGCGGGCGGCGGCGGGTCGAGCTCGACGTCCACGACCTGGAGCCGGAGGACGACCCCGAACCGGGACTGCCCTCCGACACGCCGCGCACGGCGTATGTCGCCTTCTCCACCGGCCGCTCCTGGGGCGATCTCGCCCACCGCTACTCGGAGCTCGTGGACCGCAGCCTGCGCGGCGCGGATCTCACGGCCTTCATGCGCTCCGCAACCTCGGGGCTGAAGGGCGAGCCGGCCTCGCAGCTCGATCTGATCAACCTCTACCTGGCGCGGCTGGGCCAGGAGGTGCGCTACACGGGCATCGAGCTGGGCGAAGGGGGAATGATCCCCCGCCAGCCCGCCGAAACGCTGCGCCGCCGCTTCGGCGACTGCAAGGACAAGGCGGTGCTGCTCACCGCCATGCTGCGGGCCTCGGACATCCCAGCCTACGTGGCGCTGCTCAGCGCCGGCGAGGACGAGGCGGACATCGAGGAGTCGTTGCCTGGTTTCGGCATGTTCAATCACGCCATCGTCGTGGTGCCGGGCTCGCCCGCCCTGTGGATCGATCCCACCGACCCCTATGCCCGGGCCGGAGAGCTGCCGCTGGCTGATGAAGGCCGGCTGGCGCTGATCGCCAGCCCCACGGCCACGGGCCTGACGCGCAGCCCCGAGTCCACCTCGGCCGACAACCGCGAGGTGGAGACCCGCGAGTTCCTGCTCGCCGACCTGGGACCGTCGCACATCGTCGAGACCACCGACTTCTTCGGCGCACCCGAGCGCGCCCTGCGGGCGTTTTACGCCCAGCAGGCCGACGACACCATCAAGAAGTCTCTCAAGGACTATGCCACGTCCTACTACCTCGCCGAGGACGTGGCGTCGCTGGCGCACTCCAAACCCAACGACCTGACGGTGCCGATGCACATGCGGATGGAGCTGAAAAATGCCCGCCGCGGCTTCACCGACGCCCGCAACGCCGCCGTGGGAGTCAACCCCGCGGCGCTGCTGACCCGGCTGCCCGCGGACCTGGCGAGCGGCGGCAAGGCCAAGGACGGCACGAGCCCTGAGCCCCGGCAGTCCGACTACGTCTTCCGCGAGCCCATGCAGCTCGAGGTGCACTACCGGCTGGTGCCGCCCGCGGGCTACGTTCCCCAGCCGCTGCCCGCTTCCCGAACTCGGCACTTCGGCACCGTCGCCCTCGCCGAGTCGTACGCCGCCGGGGCGGACAACGTCGTCACCGCCACCTTCCTGCTGGACACCGGCAAGCGGCGCATCACCGCCCAGGAGTACGAGGCGGCGCGCAAGGGCGTGCGTGAGGCCTTACAGGAGAAGACGGCGCTGTTGATGTTCGACCAGATCGGCGAGACCCACCTCGACGCCGGCCGGGTGCGGGAGGCGCTGCAGGAGCTGGAGCGCCTGGCCGCCCTGTCGCCACAGAAGGCCCTCCCCCGCACCCGGGTCGCCCGGGCGCTGCTCGCCGGCGGCATGGGCGAGGCAGCGCGGCGGGAGGCGCGGAAGGCCACGCAGCTCGAGCCGAAGCTCGCCGCCGCCTGGCACGCGCTGGGCTGGGTCCTCCAGCACGACGAGCTCGGCCGGCGCCTGCGGCCTGGCTATGACCGCGCCGGCGCCATCGCCGCCTACCGCAAGGCCCGGGAGCTCGATCCCAAGGACGACACGACGCGCGCCGATCTCGCCATCCTCCTGGAGTACGACGCCAAGGGACGCCGCTACAGCGCCGAGGCGGATCTCGCCGCCGCCATCGCCGAGTACCAGGCGCTGCGCCGGGACCTTTTCGATCACGGCATGGACGACAACCTGCTCGTCGCCCTGGTGCGGGCCAGCCGCTTCGAGGAGGCCAAGAAGCTCGCCGCCGAAATGAAGGACTCGCAAACCAGCTCGGTGCTCGCCCTGGTTGCCACCGCGGCCACCGTGGGGGCCGAGGCCGCGGTGATGGAAGGCGAGCGCAAGTTCGCGGACGAGAAGGCCCGCGCCGCGGCCCTGCAGCAAGCCGGCCAGAACCTGCTTCTCGTGCGGCGCTACGCCGACGCCGCCGTCCTCTTCGACCGCGCCGGCCGCCAGTCGGCCAACCCCGCGGCCCTCCTCTCGCTGGCCGACCTGGTTCGCCGGGCGCGCAGGCACGAGGAGATCCAGCTGCCGCCGGACCAGCCGTCGACGGTGTTCAAGCAGTTCCTCCTCGCCATGTTCGCCGGCAATCTCGAGACCCGCAAGCTCAGCTCGTTTTTCTCGCGCGACATGCAGGCGGAGCTCGCCAAGGAGAAAGGGTCCGACGAGACGATTCGCAGAGCGTTCTCCCAGATGCGGGACGGCCTGTCGAGCGACATACCGGCGGACACCGCCCTCGACCTCGGCCTCACCGCCCTGCGCGAGACGCTGACCGGAGACGACGAGACCGGCTACCGGATCAACTTCACTTCGACGATGGGCGAAACCTCGCGCCAGTTTGCCGTCTACGTCGTTCGCGAAGGCGGCGAGTACCGGCTGGTCGGCGCCAATGCGTCGGCCCAGTTGCTGGCCTTGGAAATCCTCCGCCGGCTCGGCCACGGCGATCTCCGCGGCGCCCGTCAGTGGCTCGATTGGGCCGCCGAGGATGCCCGCGGACCGGAGCGGGCGGGCGTTGACTCCCTGCCCCACGACCCCTTCCCGGCGCTGTGGGCCAAAGGCTCGCAGGGTACCGCCGAGGACATGCGTTGCGCCGCCGCCGCCCTCCTGGGCAGTGAAAGCGCGAGCCAGCAGGCTCCCGCTCTCCTCCTTGCCTGCCGTGAGGCGGCCACGGAGCCGTCGCGCCGCAACGCGCTCGATCTCGCCCTCGCCCTCGCCTACGAAAAGCTGGGCCGCCACCAGGAGATGGAGAAGGTCTCGCGCCGGCTGCTCGACGCCGTTCCCGACTCGGAGCGCGCCGATGGCGTCCATACCGCGGCCCTCCTCTATCTGGACCGCTGGGACGAAATCCGCCTCCTCGCCGACCAGCGCCTGCAACGGCTGCCCAACGACAATGCAGCCCTCCGCCTCCTCGCCCGCGACGCCATGCACGCCAACGACTTCGACCGCGCCGAGCAGCGGTTCAACCAGATCGTCGACGCCGGCAAGGCCACGGCCAGCGACTTCAACGAGCTGGCCTGGATGCGCCTGGAGCTCGGCCGGGTGGACGACAAGACCGTCGAATACAGCCAGCGGGCGACGAGCTTGTCGAGCTACGGCAACGCCTCCGACCTCCACACCCTGGCCTCGATCTACGCCGAGATGGGCAAGACGGCGGAAGCCTACCGGCTCATTCTCCAGTCGCTCGCCGCGCGCAGCGACGAAGCCCCCCACTCCGAGGACTGGTACGTCTTCGGCCGCCTGGCGGAGCACTACGGCCTGCCGGACGTGGCGCGCGAGTACTACAGGCGGGTGGCACCGCCCACGGGCAAGCAGCCGGAAGCTCTCTCCACGCACGCTCTCGCCGTCCGCCGGCTCGCCGTTCTCGGCGATCCGGCGAAGGTCACCAAGGCGACGAAGGCGGCGAAGCGGGCGAAGTAAAACTGGCGTCTGGAGACTCTGCCGCAGAGTCTGTAGATCCAGCGCAGAGTCCATGGATTCGTCGCAGAGTCAGCAGATCTGTTGCAGAGCTCATAGATGCGTCGCAGAGTCGGTAGATCTGTCGCAGAGTCTCTAGATCCAGCGCAGAGTGCGTAGATCTGTCGCAGAGTCAACAGATGCGTCGCAGAGTCGGTAGATCTGTCGCAGAGTCTCTAGATCCAGCGCAGAGTCGATAGATCCGTCGCAACGCCGGGAGATCCGTCGCAGAGTCGATAGATCCGTCGCAGAGTCAACAGCTCCACCGCAGAGTCTGTAGCCCCACCGCAACGTCTACGGACGCCGTCGCGATGTTCTACGGCTACGTCGATACAATCGGCCGCAAATGAACGTCCTCGGCCTCTCCGCCTTCTTCCACGAGTCCGCCTGCTGCCTGCTGCGCGACGGCCGTCTCGTCGCCGCCGCGGAGGAAGAGCGGTTCTCGCGGGTGAAGCACGATCCGCGGCTGCCGGTGTCGGCGTTCCGCTGGTGCTTGAAGAAAGGCGGGATCGGGCTGCTCGACCTGGACGCCGTCGCCTTCTACGAGTCACCGGTGGCGAAGGTCTCGCGCCAGCTGTGGGCGGGAGCTGCGGCGGACCTGCTCGATCCCGAGCGTCCGGAGCGGGAGATCCGCGAAGGGCTGGGATGGGACGGCCCCATCCTCACCTTTCCCCACCACCTCTCCCACGCCGCCAGCGCGTTCTTCTGCTCCGGTTTCCCGGCCGCCGCCGTGCTCACCGTCGACGGCGTCGGCGAGTGGGACACGACCACCTACAGCCGGGCGGGCCGAGCCGGCGGCGCCTCGATCGACGTCCTCGAATCGGTCTCCTTCCCCCATTCCCTCGGCCTCCTCTACTCCACTCTCACCGCCTACCTCGGCTTCGCGGTCAACGACGGCGAGTACAAGGTGATGGGACTCGCCCCCTATGGCGAGCCGCGGTTTCTGAACGAAATGCGCCGGCTCGTCGCCTCCGGACCTGGCGGGCAGTTCCGCCTCGACCTGCGCTACTTTGATTTCATCAGTGGCCGAACCATGTACTCGCCGGCCCTCGTCGACCTCTTTGGCCAGCCGCCCCGACCGCGCGCGGCGGAGATCGGCCGCTTCCACCAGGACGTGGCACGCAGTCTCCAGCTCGTGCTGGAAGAGATCCTGATCGAAAAAACCCGCTGGCTCCACGACCAGACGGGACTGCCGGATCTCTGCATGGCCGGCGGCGTGGCCCTCAACTGCGTGGCCAACGGCCGGATCTTGCGGGAGGGGCCGTTTCGCCGGCTCTTCGTCCAACCCGCGGCCGGCGACTCCGGGGGATGCGTGGGCGCCGCCGCTCTCGCTCATGTCGAGCTGACGGGCGAACGGCCGGGCATAGGCGCTAACTTTGCTTCAGCGTCCGCCCACCCAAGACCCTCATCACCCCAGCCCTCTTCTCCCGACCCCGCCCACCCCCCCTCACCGGGAGAAGAGGGAGAACAGCCAGATCGCTCCGGCCGGGTACCCCTCTCCCGGGGAGGGGGATGGGGTGGTCGGGAGAGGGGCAGGGGTGAGGGTCTTGGGCGGGCGGACGCTGGAGCAAAGTTAACGCCGATGGAGCGGCCGGGCGAGGCCTTGCGGCACGTCTATCTGGGACCGAGCTCGACGGCGGACGAGGTCTCCCGCCTCCTCGACGCCGCGGAGCTGCCGGGGCTCGACTTCCGCCACCGCGAGACTGACCTGCTCGAAGCCGTGGTGGACCGGCTGGAGGCCCGGAAAGTCGTGGCCTGGTTCCACGGCGCCCTGGAGCTCGGGCCCCGGGCCCTGGGAGCCCGCAGTCTGCTGGCCGATCCCCGCGATCCGGAGATGCGCGACCGCCTCAACCGGTTGGTGAAGAAACGCGAGGCGTTCCGGCCGTTCGCTCCCAGCGTCCTCGCCGGCCACGCGGCGGCGCATTTCGATCTCGGCGATCCCGGCCATCCGTCGCCCTTCATGCTGGAGACCTGCCAGGTGATCTCACCCCTCGATCTTCCGGCCGTTACCCACGTGGACGGCTCGGCCCGGCCGCAGACCGTCGACTCCGCCGTGGCCCCCCGCTTCGCCGCCCTACTGGAGGCGTTTCACCGCCGAACCGGCTGTCCCCTTCTGGTCAACACCTCCTTCAACGTCCGCGGCGAGCCCATCGTCGCCTCGCCCGTGGACGCCCTTCTCTGCTTTGCCTCGACGGGGATCGACACCCTGGTGCTGGAGGATTTCGTGATCGACCGGGACCGTTTGCCGCCGGAATGGGCGGATCTCATTCCCGCCTGGCGGCAACGGTCGCGCAGCGGCTTCGCCCGCCAGCCGAGCGCCGTCAGCGAAGACCTGTACACGTTCGTATGACGCGCCCTCCCGAGCCGATCAGCATCTGGGAGCCGTGGGAGAGCGGCGGCGAGCGGGTCTTCGTCCGTCCCGACCCAGAGCCGCTGGGCGATCACTTCGCGGCCGTGCGGGAGCTGCGGCCCAAAAAGGCGGAGCTCCCCCTGCGGGTGGTCTTCTTTGGCGAGTCCGCGGCGGCCGGCTATCTCTACGCTCCCCACCTGACTCCGGCGCGGGTCCTCGAGTTCCAACTCCGGGAAGCGGGCGGCGAGGCCAACTTCGAGGTGATCGACCTCGCCCGCACCAACGAGACCCTGGGCTCCCTGGCGGAGACGGTGCGCACCTCGCTCCAGATCCAGCCGGACGTCCTGGTGATCTTCGTGGGCAACAACTGGAACCTGCTGGAAACGCCGGAAGTCTCCCCGTACGCGCCCTCCGTAACCGCCCGGCGGGAGGTTGCCGCGGCGCTGCGAGAGGAGGGAATCGCCGGCCCCGTCCGCCTTGCCGAGCGGCGCCTGCGGGAGCGCGCGGAGGCAGCTCTGGATCGGGTGGCGCTCATCGCCCACGCGGTGCAGATTCCCGTCGTGCTCATGCTTCCCGAGGTGAGCCTGGCGGATTGGGAAACTCGCCAGCCGCCCGTCTGGCTTCCCGGAAACGGGAACCGTCGTTGGCACAGCCTCTATGCGAAGGCTTTCGCCGGCGTCCGCGAGGCCGCTCGAGAAATGCTCGACCTCGACGGCGGCGCCTGTGCCTCGACCTGGCGCCTTGTGGCAGGAATCGAGGAGGGGCTGGGGAATCCGGAAGAGGCCCGGCAGGCGGCTCTGGCCGAGATCGACGCCGCCACCTACGCCACTCTCGCCTTCCTGGGCGCGCCGCAGGCCACCACGGCAGCCCGCGAGATCCTGCGCGATGCGGCCAGGAGGCACGGTTTCTCGGCCGTCGATCTGCGCGGCGTGTTCCGGGAGCACACGGGAGAGATGCTGCCCGGCCGCCGCCTGTTCCTCGACTACTGCCACCTGACCGCGGAGGGAATCCACGTCGCCATGGCTGCCGTGGCCGCCGAGGTGCTGAACCTCTCAGGAATGCTGGAGGGGCAGATGGATTGGCGAGCCCTCCTCCCCCGCCTCTCCGCGCCCGCCCTCTCCCCGGAGGCCGAGGCCGCGACCCGGCTCGGGGCCGCCATCCACACCGCCCACCGGCTCCTTCCCGTGGCTCCGAAGGGACCCATTCTGGAGCACTGGCTCACGGCGGCCCTCGACGTTTCGCCTGGCGTCGAGGCGGCGATGCTCGACGTCGCCGAGGCTCGCTGCGCGCCCGGCCCGGCCGTCCTCACCGCGGCCCTGCGGCGCAACTTCGCCTCACCCTACCGCCTCCTGCTGCAGCACGGCTGGCGCTGGGACTCTCTGGACGCGGACCTCCTGGAAGCCATCCAGGCCGTGCTGGAGCGGCGGGGGCTGCCGGTTCGGGAACGGATTGCCGGCCTCCTGCTCAAGTACCATGCGATTCAGAAGGAAGGGACGGACCTCGTCGAGGCCCCCTACCTTTGGGAGCCCCTGGAGCGTTTCTTCCCCGAGGTGATGCGGTTCGAGGACCTCGCCGAACGGGCGACGTTTCGGTCCCCATGGCCGTCCTCATCCTTCTGTTTGATCAGCGATGGCGAAAAAGACGTCGAGATCGAGCCCACCCTCCGCCTCCCATCGCTCCAAGGCAGCCGCACCGGCAAGGTCACGCTCGAAGTCAACGGAAGTGAGATCGGCGAGATGGACGCCGCCGAGCGCTGGCGCCGCGACTGCCTGCGGATCGACCGCGAGTTGCTGAGGCCGGGGCTCAACCGCCTGACCCTGCGCTGGCCCGCGCCACAGGAGGACGGCGCGGTTGCGCTTCAGGCTGCGATGAAACGCCTGGAGCAAGGTTTAGCCGTCGACTTTCATCCAGTATTCGGCGAAATATTCTCGCTGATTGCGCGCATCGATTGAATATGTTCGCTTCTACTCTGAAGTTGAGTCGACAAACGCCACGATTCTTCCTATATTGAGGGTAACGAAGCAAAGATTTCTGCGCCTAAGGGATCAGGCCAGAAGAGGAGGGCGGGAGCCAGGTTGTCCCTCTTTCATACTCCTTCCGCACTGCACTGGAGCCGCTCCCTTATTTTGGAGATTGCCGGGTAGGACCGCGTGGGTTCTGCCCTGAACTGAAGTACCTAAGGAAGGAGGTAGCGATGAAGAGGACTCTTCAATCAACCGGGTGGATGGCGATGCTGTTGCTGGCGGCCATTCTGCTGGCTCCTCCGGTGGCGCGCGCCGCGGCGCCGCTGGCCACCGTGAACGTCAGTCCCCAGGGCCTCGAATGGCAGCCGGCTGGCGACTTCGAAAAGTTTACGCTGACCGTCTCCGGACCTGGTGGCGTGACCCTGCGGCGCGAGCTCCAGGGTGGAGCCGCCCTGGCGTTCGAACCGATCGGTGACGACGGCAAACCGCTGGGCGACGGCACCTACGCCTATGAGCTGATCGCCTCGCCACGCCTCGACGCGCAGACCCGTCAGGCCCTCGCCGCCGCCCACCGGGCCGGCAACGAGGCCGCCATCGCCAAGCTGCAGGCATCCGGAAAAGTCCCCGGAGGTTCCCTCGCCCAGTCGGGATTCTTCACCATCCACGACGGCGCCATCGTCCCGCCGGACTTGAAAGAGGGGCGTCCGACCACTCCCCGGCCCACGAAAGCCCTGACGCCCATCGCGCTCAAGGACCAGGTGATCCCTGACGACCTCATCGTCCAGGGCAGCGCCTGCATCGGCCTCGATTGCGTCAACAACGAGAGCTTCGGCTTCGACACCATCCGGCTGAAAGAGAACAACACCCGCATCAAGTTCGACGACACCTCGACCGGCACCGGCTTCCCCAACCACGATTGGCAGCTCACGGCCAACGACTCGGCCAGCGGCGGCGCCAACAAGTTCTCCATCGAGGACATCACCGCTTCCACCGTGCCCTTCACCGTCACGGGGGGCGCGACGACCAACTCGATCTTCGTCGACTCGACCGGCCGCGTCGGTTTCCGCACCTCCACTCCGGTGCTCGACCTGCACGTCAACACCTCCAACACGCCGGCCATGCGCCTGGAGCAGAACAACTCCGGCGGCTTCACGGCCCAGACCTGGGACGTTGCCGGCAACGAGGCCAACTTCTTCGTCCGCGACGTCACCGGCGGCTCCCGCCTCCCCTTCCGCATCCGCCCCGGCGCGCCCACCAGCTCGATCGACATCAATGCCAGCGGCAACGTTGGGATCGGCACGGCCTCGCCGAGCACCAACCTGCATGTGCTCAGCAGCGGCTCCGGGTCGACCGACGGCAAGGTCCTGGTCGAGAACACCAGCGGAACCAATGCCGCTCGCGAGATGATGGAGCTCAGGAATAACGGCGGAACGATCCTGATCCTCGAAGACACCAGCATCGTGGAGAAATGGAGCTTCGGGAGTTTCGGCACTGCTTTCGTCATTGACAACCAAGCCCACACCGGCGTCGAGCTCACCCTTGGCAACACCGGCAATCTGGTCATCCAGGGCACTCTTACCCAGGGCTCGAGCCGGGACATCAAGACTGGCTTCGCCGCTCTCGATCCCAAGGACGTGCTCTCGCGGGTGAGCGCCCTGCCGGTCTCCCAATGGAGCTACAAGACCGAGTCCGCGGTGCGCCACGTCGGACCCATGGCCGAGGACTTCCACCAGGCCTTCGGACTGGGAGAAGACGACAAGCACATCGCTCCCGGCGACCAGGCGGGCGTCGCTCTGCTGGCCGTTCAAGGGCTGAACCAGGTCGTGCAGCAGAAGGACAAGGAGATCGCCGAGCTCAAAGGCCGTCTCGAGGCTCTGGAGAAGTTGGTCCAGGCCCTGTACCCGCCGAAGGCCGCGGTCGAGCCCGAGCGGTAGAAAACGTCAGGTTCTTTCCTGATCGTTCTTTCCTGATCCTTCGGGAGGTTGGGGGGCCATAAACCCCCCGTCCTCCGCTTTCATTCAGCTCTTCTCTTTTGCTCACCGTCATCAAGCCCCAGGCGATCTGCGTTCTGGGGCATGAGGGGCGGTCGTTGAAGCCCCTGCGCCGCGACGTCCAAGGGAAACGCTGCGTGGGTGGTGCCCGGCTCGGCCTTTTTCATGTAGATCTTCCAATGGAATCCACGAATCGCCGGCGGGACGATGACCGACAGGGTGAGGCCGGCTCGATCCGCGGTCCGACACAGCCAGCCCTTGTCGAAGATGATCGCATTCGTGGGATCGACATCGTTGATGAACAGGGCATTCTGAAACTCCTGCATCATCGGAAAGTCGGTCTTGTCGAAAAGGAACCAGGTGGTGATGGCTGTACCCCCCGGATGGAGAACGCGGCCAAGCTCGTGCAGATAAAACGTGGCGGCTTCCTCGTTGACGTGAGTGAATACGGACCACGCGAGAAAGAGGGTGACGGAGGAGGCGGGCGCCGGGAACGGAAGGACGGTGGCTTTGCCCTCGGGGTTGAGGCCCAAATTGTGGATATCTTGATGTTGAAATTCGAAATTTTCAGCATGAGGAGAAAGATTCTGGCGGCACCAGTGGACCATGCCGCGGTGAAGGTCGACGCCGACGTACTTTCCGGGTCGTGGATGTTGCTGCAGGAGTTGACGGGCAATGCGGCCACACCCACAGCCCCAGTCGAAGACAAAATCGTAGGCATGCGGCGGGACTTCGGGAAAGAGTAGGCCTCCAGAAGGGTTGTCATAGAGACTATCCTGGGTGGCGCCGACGAGTTGACGAAGCTCGATCGGCGGCAGCGGCGGTTGATCGGGTCTACTGATTGGCATCATGATGACTTTCGGTATCGGTCGTTATATAGAAACAAGGGCTCATCGGGGCACCGGCTGCACCGTGACCGGCAGCTCGAAGCGCTCGGCACCGCGCGTCTCGAACCAGGCCACGAGCTCGTGGACGAGGTCGACCTGCAATCGATATCGGCCGGGAGCCGCCGGCAGGGTAGCCTCGACCGGCAGGGCGATCGACTCGCCAGGGCGCAGCGGACGGGGCAGGTCCGAGCGGGCCTGGTACTCGCTGACCACCAGGCCCCGGGCGTCGAGCCAGCGATAGCCGAGCCGCACCGCGCCGCGCGCGCCGCGGCCCGAGGGATCGGCCAGCCGCGAGTCGGGCCAGGTCTCGGTTCCGGCATTCTCGAACGAGACCAGCAGGCGGGCGCGCCGGCCGGCCGGCAAGACCGCCGGTAGCGCGACCCCACCCCACTTGACGCGGTAGAAGCCGGGCGGCCGTGCCGGGATCTGGGGCGCTCCTGTCAGTGCCAGGGAGGCTGGGAGGTGAAAAGAGACCGCCTGCGCCAGCGCGCCGGCAAGCAGGACCGCTGCCCCGCAGCCGGCGAGAGCCCTCCCGATTCGGCGGGAGGTGCCGCCGCCATGCGCTTCCAGCCCGGCTACCGGCGCCCGGTCCCGAGCCAGGACCAGGGAGGCGGTCGCCAGCGCCGCCACGAGCGATACCAGAAACCCGGTGCGCAGCCCGGGGGGGAAGTAGCTCAGCGTCACGACGACCTCTCCTGGCGGCACCGGCACCGCGCGGAACGCGTAGTTGGCGGCGAGGATCGGCGCCGGCTCGCCGTTGACCTCGGCGCGCCAGCCCGGCACCAGAGTCTCCGAGCAATAGACCAGACCCGGGCGCGGGGCGCGCAGCCTGAGCACCACCTGGTTGCGCAGCGTTCGCGCGGCCACCGCCGGATCGCCGGGAGCGTTGGCCTGTGGGGCGAAGACGGGCGGGTGCTCGAGCAGCACCTCGCGGGAGCCCCGGGCCGGCAGCTCGGCGAGCGCCTGATCGGCGCTCGTCAGGCGGTAGCTGGAGGTGAAGTAGTAGCGCGGCTCGGTGGCCCGGGCGAGCACCCGCACGTAGCCGTCCCGGAAGAGCTCCCGGTAGCCGCCGCGCAGCAGCGCCTCGGCGATCAGCGGCTCGTGGGCCTCGCGGATGGCGAGCAGTGCGACGTTGGCGGCGTCGAGCACCCTCTCGGGGGGCAGGCGGTTCGCCTCGCGCAGGAACAGGTAGGCCCTGGCCGCCGCGTAGCGCTTGTACAGATCGAAGACGCGCCCCGCATTGAAGGCCATCAGCGAATCGAGCTGATACAGCTCGAAGGCCGACCCGGCGTTGGCCGGCAACGCGCTCGCCGAGTAGATACGTCCCGCTTGCCGGTGGGCGATCAGTTGCCGCACGTAGGGTGGCGGGTGCTCCCACACGTCCCAGCGGTTCTGGCGTGGATAGGCGGTATTGCCGATCCCCTCGACGGCGAGCAACGCCAGCAAGCCGGCGATGCAGAGCCTGCGCACCCGAGGGGAAGGCGCGCTCCCCCCGCGGCACAACGGCAGGGCCAGTCCGACCGCGGCGGCGAGCAGCCCCACCAGCAGGTACCAGCGTAAGAGCCAGCTCGCGGCCAGGGGGTGCCTCAAAGCCCCCCGGACGAGCGCCGCCGCGGGAAACGCCAGCACCACCAGGCCGAGGCCGCCGGCGATCACCGCCAGTTGCCGGCGCGAGACCGTACCCCGGGCGAGCCGGTCGAGGCCCAACCCCACACCCAGCGCGAGCAGCATGCCCAGCGGTATGCCGTAGTAGTGCGCGAAGTGGATGTGGTCGAGCCCGGGTAAGCGGGCGAGCGAGTGGAGCGGCTGGATCCCCACCAGCTTCGCCGCCACCACCACGACTCCCCCGGCGAGCACGCCAAAGAACAGCCGTTGGTCGCGGCTCCCTTCCGCGGCGGCCAGGCCGGCGAGCAGCAGGACCACGACGCCAACATACGGTAGCGTGATGCCGGCGGCGAGGCTGGGCATCGGTGGGTTCGCCTCAATCTTGCCGCCACCCATCAGCACTGGGGAGAGGAGCTGGCTCAGCGCGACCCAGGGCACGGTGGTCAGGGCGGCATTGGCATAGGTGTGCTCGACCTGCGGCGCTTCGCGCACGATCACGAAGGCGGGAAGATAGGCGAACGCGACGAGCCCCACCGCCAGGCCGGCGCCCACCCCGAAGCGGGCGAGGCGCCGCCACGGCTCCTGGTGACCGAGCGAGAAGGCCACGGCGTACACCGTCGAGATACCGAACGCCGCCAGCAACAGCGGCGGGAAGCTGGCGAGCGCCATCGCGCCGTAGCCGGCGGCGAGCAGCGCCGTACGCCGCCAGCTCGGCCGCTCGAGCATGTGCCGGGTGAGCAGCAGGGCGGGCGGCAGGCAGGCCGCCGCCTGCCCGATGAAGGAGCCGACGTTCTGGCCGAGCCCGCCGCAGAACAGCACCGCGACCCCGGCTCCGAGCGCCGCCTCACGCGAGACGGCGTGCTTGCGCAGCAACACGTAGGAGCTCGCCGCGGCCACCAGCAATACGGCAAGGAAGTAGGCATTCTTGAGCGCCGGTGTGTCGCCCAGAGCCACCAGGAGCAGGTAGGGAGGAAAGAAGAAGGCCTGGGTCATGTTGGCCATTGCCGGGGCCCCCGCGCCGACATAGGGGTCCCACCACGGCCATTCGCGGCGCTGCAAGGCGCGCCGCAGGAACTCGCCGCCCGGCTCCCACTGCCACCAGGTACTTTCCGGGTCATGGAAATTCGCGTAGGGCAGCAGGTTGCGGCTCGTCCAGGCGCTGCCTGGAACGAGGCCGGGGCCGTAGTTCTGGGCCAGGGATCGGTTATCGAGCGGGTTGTAGTTGTCGCTGTAGACCAGGGAGCGGCCGGCGAAGATCACGTTGCCATAGGCGGCGGCGAGCACCGCGGCCAGCAGCAGCAGGACGGCGATCGGCTCGCGGGCCGCCGCGCGCCAGCGCCGCGGCGCAGGGGCCGGCGATAGTGGTTTGGTGTTGCGGCTCTCGCCCAAGCAACCTCTCCTAAACCACTCCCGGCGTGAACGCCAACAGGTTCGGCCGCCGCATCGCGCGCAGGATCTCGTGCTTGCGGTAGCGGAGCTCGGTGACGATCAGGTCATGCGGCACCAGAATAGCCAGCGTATCTGCTCCTCGTGCCACCGCCAGCACCGAGTCGCACGCCATGTTCGGCACGAGAGGATCATAAAGGTCAACGTCGAGCCCCCGTGACCGCAGGATCTCGAACACCTGCAGCGCCGGGCTTTCGCGAAGGTCACGCACGTTCGGTTTGTAGGTGGCGCCGAGGCAGACCACCCGCGGCTTCTCCACGCCGTCGAGAGAGGCGCAGATCTTCTCCGCGGTGCGCTCCGGCATCGAGTCGTTGAGCTGGCGCGCGGCGCACAGCAGCTTGCTCTGGTCGGGACAGGCGGCGACCAGGAACCAGGGATCCACCGGAATACAGTGGCCGCCGACGCCGATGCCGGGCTTGAGGATCTCCACCCGCGGATGATGGTTCGCCATCTCGATCGCCTCGCCGGTGTCGATGCCCAGGCGCTCGCAGAGCATGGCGACTTGATTGGCGAAGGCGACGTTGACGTCGCGATAGGAATTTTCGATCAGCTTCACGAACTCGGCGGTCCTGGCGTCGGTGAGCAGAAGCTTGCCCTTGACGAAGCTTCCCAGCAGCTCGGCCGCCCGCCGGCTGGAACGCTGGTCGATGCCTCCTACGACCCGTGCGTTGAAGACCGCCTCTGCCATGATGTTTCCCGGCAGAATCCTCTCTGGGCAGTGGGCGAGCAGCAGGTCGGTCCCCACGCTTAGACCGCTCCGTTCGAGAATCGACCGTATTACACCCTCGGTGGTCAGGGGCGGGATCGTCGACTCGACAACGATTAGATTGCCGCGGCGCAGGAAGGGGAGGATCGATTCCGTCGCCGCAACGACGGCGCGCAAATCCGGAGCCTTCGTCTCATGGTCCACCGGCGTGGGTACCGCGATGACGAAGGCGTCGGCCTCCACGGGCGTGGTCTGCGCCTGCAGGTTGACCTGAACCTCGGGATCCTCGAAGAAGCTCTCGAAGTCCTCCTTCTCCTCAATCTTGGCGCGCCGCTCGCTGATCTCGCGCACCACCTGCTCGTCGATATCCACGGCCGTCACCTTCAGCCCCGCCTTGGCGAGATGGAGGCAGAGAGGCAACCCGACATAGCCCGCCCCGATCACCGTCACCGAACGGAAACCAGGCAGGGCCAGAGGTTCAGACACCGTAGTACTCCCTCTGCCACGCGATGGTGCGCGCGATGCCTTCCTCGAGAGGCACCGTCTCTCGATGGTCGAGCTCGCGGCGGGCGCGCTCGTTGGAAGAGCGCTTGTCGCGCGTGTTGTGCGGCTCGGAGTCGACGTAGCGCACGAGCCGGTCGGACTTGCCGCAGCGCGCCAAGATCAGGTCGGAAACCGTCTTGATGTCGTGCAGGGTTTCACCCGCGATGTTATAGACCGCCCCGGGCCGGAAACGCTCGCCGAGCGTCGCCAGGGTCCGCACGGTATCGTCAATATAAGTCGAGGTCCGCCGGTGGTCGAGGAAGACCGTATAAGGCAAGTCGTGCAGAGCGCAATAGATGAACTTGCAGATTACGCTGCGATACTCGCTGTAGGGCTCTCCGGGACCATAGGTGTTGAAAAGGCGCACGGTGACGGTCTCGGTGCCATGCAGGGCGGCGGAGTTGCGCACCTGCAGCTCGTTGACCCACTTGGAGACGGCGTAGTCGTTGAGCTGCTGGATGGGGTGCTGATCCGGGACGTCCTCGTGCATCTCGCCCTGATAGTCGCCATAGATCTCCGAGCTGGAGAAGACGACCATGCGAAAACGTTGTTTTTCCTGAAGCCGGATCAGGTTCTTCGTGCCCACCGCATTCGTGCGCCACAAGGTCTCGTAGAAATCCTCGCCGTTGATGCGTCCGAACTCCGCCGCGGCATGATAGACGAAGTCGAACCTCACCTCGTCGAAGATTCGCTCGACCTGCCGGTACTCGCCGACGTCACAGCGGTAGTAGTAAGCGCCCCGCACTCCGTGATGATGTGCCCGATCGAGGACCCAGACCTCGTGGCCCGCCTGGCGTAAGCGCTCGGCCAGGGGCGCGCCGACCGCGCCGAGCCCACCCGTCACCAGTATTCTCATAGCCCATGGACTCCTTCTCATCCAGCTTACCAGTCGAGGACAAACCATCTGCCGGTGATCCGTTTGACGAGCGCCTTGAACAGCATCTTGCCGTAGCCTGGCCCGGCCCGCAGGAACGAGAAGCTGCTCTGACCCGAGGCGCGCTTGAGGTGGCGAACGTCCACCTCGGCAACGCGGCGGGTGGCGAACCACGCCTTGAAGGTGATTTCCGGCGAGATCTCGAAGCCGCCGCTCTCGGGTCCGTAGCGATCGAAGATGCGGCGGTCGAAGGCGCGGAAGGCGTTGGTGTAGTCGGACAGCCTGAGTCCGATCAGCAGACGCGCCGCCAGCCGGAAGCAGAAGCTCCAGAAGCGGTAAATCTGCGGCACGGTCTGGTAGTTGCGGCGATGTCGGTAGCGCGAGCCGATCGCCAGCGAGAACCCCTCGTCGCGTACCTTCGCGAACATCTCCGGGATGCGGTCCACCTCGTCGGAGCCATCACCCATGGTGACCACGACGATTTGCGCGCGCGCGTGCCGTAGGCCGTAGCGGATACCGTTGCCCATGCCGCGCGGCAGCGGCTTGGCGAACGCCCGGATGCGAGGCGACCGCCACATCTGGGAGAGCGCCACCTCATAGGTTGAATCGGGGCTGGCGTCGTCGACCAGAAGGATCTCGGCGTTGAGCCCGCTCTGGTCGAGCATCGCCAGCAGCCGATCGCAGACCAAGGCCAGGTTGCCTTCCTCCTTGTAGGCCGGGACGATGATGGCAAGCTCCGGCGGAACCATCGGCAGGGTTCCCGCAAGCCAGTGCGACACCGCCGCCACAATCCTCTCCGCCGGCCGGCCGCCGCGCGGCCCGAGCTCCTTCTGATCGGGATGCCCGGTGGGCAGGAGCGTCGAGCCATAGCGAGGATCGTTCAGGGCCGCCGGCAAGAGACTCTCGCTGGCGAGGAAGAACAGATCCGAACGCTGCTTCGCTCGGGCGCTCAGGTTGCGCAGCTCCTCGGCAGTCGTCACCAGGTAGAAGACGGGGAGGCCCAGCAGGTCGGCCGCGACGGATACCAGCCGGGCCAACGGACCGCTCTCCGCCACCAGGCACGCCACCGGCTGCTCGGCTTCCAAGCCGGCGACGATCTGCGCAAAATCCGGTAGCGCCACTCTCTCCTTGGAGCGCCCGACTTCGCGCGCCGACTCCGCCGGCTCCGGCCGCAGGCCGGCCAGATAGAAAAAAACCGGGGCAAGGCCCGCGGGTGCACAATCGAGGGCCGGCAGCCACCGCCGCTGGGACTCATTCTCGATGGCCACCACGATCCGACCCGAAGGCGCCACCCTCTACACTCCCCTACCCCGGTCGGCGAAGCTCAACCACATCTCGGCCAGGCCGCGCCGCAGATCGAAGCGCGGCCGGTAGCCCAGCTCGTCGCGCGCCCGCGAGGTGTCGGCCACGCTCTTGCTCACCTCGCCTGCCCGCGGCTCGCGATGCACGATCTCGGCACTCCGGCCGGTGACCTCGATCATGGCCTCGGCGAGATCCCGTACGGTCGTGGCCACTCCGGTGCCGATGTTGTAGACGCCGCCGGGGCGGCCGTGCAGGGCAGCGAGCAGGTTCGCCTGGACGACATCCCCGACGTGAATGAAATCGCGGAGTTGCTCTCCGTCGCCGTAGATGACCAGCGGCTGTCCGGCCCACAACCGGTTGAAAAAGATCGAGATGACGCCCGTATACTCGCTATCCTCCATCGGCAGGCCGAAGACGTTGAAATAGCGCAGGCTCACCGCGGGCACCCCCCACAGCTCGGCCGCCAGGCAGGCGTAACGCTCGGCGGTGAGCTTGCTGAGGGCGTAGAAGCTGGCCGGCGACTGGGGATGCGCCTCGTCGATCGGCAGGCGTTGCGCCTCGCCGAACGTGGCCGAGGAGCTGGAGTAGACGATCCTGCGCACGCCCGCGTTCCGGCAGGCGCAGAGCAGCCGCACCGAGCCCAGGACGTTGGTGGCCGCGTCGCGTTCGGTCTCTGCCAGCGAGCGCACGTTGCCCACCTGCGCCGCAAGATGGAAGACGTAGTCCGAGCGCGCCACCAGCTCAGCGAGCTCGGGCAGCGTACAGAGATCACCGGCGACCACGGTCAGCCGCTCGGCGGCAGGCAGGTGCTCCCGCTTGCCCGTCGAGAAGTCGTCGACCACGGTGACCTCACAGCCGGCCGAAAGCAGGACGCGGGCCAGATTGCTCCCGATGAAGCCCGCCCCGCCAGTGACCAGGCACCTGGAGGCGGAAAACGCCCGCGCAAGGACTTCTAGCTCTTTCGTGCCCAGCTTCCTTTCGTGTCCGCTTTCGGCGCGCAATCTTATCGCATCCCGGCGACAGACTACGGCCGTTCCGACGCCCAGCGGACGAGGAAGGCACCGATCCTCTCCGCGGCCCGGTGACGAAGATCCTGCCCGTCCGGAATCCCCTCGGCCGCGAGCAACCGTCCGGCTCTCTCGGTGGGTGCGAAATGGAGGTGCGAGACGAGGTCGATGATGCGACGGTTCGCTTCCTCCGGGAACGGCCGGGCGAGGTCGCCAGTCCGCAGGCCCGCCTCGACGTGACCCACCAGCACACGCCGGTGGAAGGCGGCGAGGGCACCGGCCATCGCCGTCGTGGTGTCCCCCTGGACCAGGAGCAGATCGGGCGCCACCTCCTCCAGAACCCGGTCCAGCTCGGAGAACGCCTTGGCCGACAGATCGTTGAGACCCTGGTCCTCCCGCATGAGATTGAGGTCGAAATCCGGACGCAGGCCGAAGACCTCCTGCATCTGGTCGAGCATCTCTCGGTGCTGGGCGGTGGTGCAGAGGATCGGCGCGAAGCGTTGCGGAGAGCGCCGGAGCTCCCGCACCACCGGCGCCATCTTGATCAACTCGGGCCGCGTGCCGTAGAGCACCATGATCCGCAACGGCGGCCTCGGGTCAGCTCGCGTCATCAGGCGGTTACCGCGGGCTTCGCCTTGCGACGATCAGGAACTGCCCGCCGAAGATACGCCACACGATCGGCAGGCGCAGGTAGAGGCGCACCAGCCACAGCCACTGCGGCAACCTCGACTTCGTCGTGAAAGGTAGGAATCTGTCGACGACACGGTCGAAGCTGGCGAACTTGGCCAGCCGCAGCCCTTCGACCATCGAGCGTTCAGTATAGGCACAGTAGTGATCGAAGAAATCGTAGTAGTTGCGAGAGCAATACTTGAAATTCGGCTGCAGTATGATCGCTTGGCCGCCGGGCTTCAGCACCCTATGGAACTCGACCAGCGCGCGCAGCACGTCGTCCTTCGTCCGCAGGTGCTCCAACACGTTGCTGGCGAAGACGACGTCGAAGAACGCGTCGGGGAAGGCAAGAAAACGCATGTCCTGAACGGAAAACGCCACCCCGTCGGCGACGAAGCGCCCGAACGAAGCGTCGAAGTCGATGGCGAACTTCTGCGGGCACTCGACCGCGTTGATGAACTCACCCCAACCGCTGTCGACGTCGAGCAGCCGTTCTGCCGGTCTCAGCGAGATCATGGGTTGCAGAGATTCCTCGACGATGGCCTTCCAGAGTCTCCGCCGCTTGTCGAGCTCCTCTCCCTCGCTGAATTGGATGTGCGACATCAGATGACTCCTGCGCTGTCTCAGGCGTGCTCAGTACTGGATCGCGTGCGCAGCTTATACGATGGGTCCGGTTTCCAGGGTCCTTTACAGACCGTGCAGCACTGAACTACGATCCGAAACTTCCTCAGCCGAAGTCAGCACCATGACAGAGACCACCTTCTCCCTCGACGTCTGCGTGATTGGCGGCGGCGGCCATGTCGGCCTGCCCTTCGCCCTGATCTGCGCCGACTCGGGGCTGCGCACGGTCATCTACGACGTCGACAGCCGCAAGGTCGGGCGGATCCGCTGCGGCGAAATGCCATTCTTCGAGGAGGGCGCCGAGGAGATACTGCGACGCGTCCTCGGCACCGGCCGGTTGGTGGTCGAGAACCGGCCCGAGCTGATGAGCCAGTGCCGGTTCCTCGTCATGATCATAGGCACTCCGGTCGACGAGCACTTGAACCCCAGCTTCTCCGCCATCGATCGCGCCCTGCAGAAATCCCACGAACACCTGCGCGACGGGCAGATCCTGATCCTGCGTAGCACGGTCTTCCCCGGCACCAGCCAGCGCATCCAGCGAACCCTCGCGGAGTCCGGCCTGCAAGTCTCCGTCGCCTGCTGCCCTGAGAGGGTTGCCCAGGGCTACAGTCTGCGCGAGTTCCGCACGCTGCCCCAGATCCTCTCGGCCTTCGATCCGGAGACGCTGTCAGCCGTCCGCGAAATGTTTGGCCGGTTCACGCCGTCCTTCGTCGAGATGACGCCGATGGAGGCCGAGCTCTGCAAGCTGATGACCAACGCCTGGCGCTACATCCAATTCGCCACCGTCAACCAGTTCTACATGCTCGCCTCCGGACATGGCGTGGACTTCGAACGCATCCTCCACGGCTGCCGCTACGACTATCCGCGAATGGCCAACATGCCGGGCCCGGGCCTGGCTGCCGGCCCCTGCCTGGTGAAGGACACCATGCAGCTCGCGGCCTTCAGCCACAACCAGTTCATGCTCGGGCATTCCGCCATGCTGGTGAACGAGGGTCTGCCGAGCCACCTCGTAGAGCTGGCCTGCCAGCAGGTGGACCTCAGGCAGGCCACGGCCGGCATTCTGGGCATGGCCTTCAAGGCCGAGAGCGACGATCCCCGCGACTCCCTCGCCTACAAGCTCCGCAAGCTGCTCTCCCTCGAGGCCAAACAGGTGCTGTGCACCGATCCTTTTATATCCGATCCCAGCTTCTTGACCTTGGACCAGGTCCTGGCCGAGGCCGACGTCCTCTTCGTGGCGACGCCGCACGCTGCCTACCGGAGGCTGCCGCCGCAGGAAGGAAAGATCGTGATCGATGTGTGGAGTTGCCTGCCGGGGACGAGGTCACCTGCCGGTCTCTTCTAAAAAATGCGAAGTCCAGGTCACAGGATCAGCGGGCTTGCTGGCTATCTCGTTCGCAGACTCCTCGAATAAGGCCAGTAGGTGATCGGGCTTTAGAGTCACAAGGGGTGTGGGGCTTGAAAGGTTCCTCAACCGGACGAAGGGTGCTGCGCCCAAGCAGTAGGGCAATCGTCCATCACGCCGGGCGCCGGCATGTCTTCCTGCCCTTCGCTTTCTCCAAGGATCGGTAACAATCGGCAGCCGGTTCTATAATTACCTCGCCATGACCAACTTCGGAGACGATGATGGTTGGCGCTCAGATGGACGGCTCGCGAGTTGGCTTGCGCGCCACCTCCTCGATCTGCCATCATTTTTCCCATGAAGCGCCCACTCATCATTCCAGACGAGCTGCACCGCAACCATCCGGACGTGCACGCGAGCGGCCCGGAGAACACCGGGGCCATACTCATGAAGCTCGTGGTGGAGCGTCTAGACTTGCAGGACCTGAGCGAGAGCGACGTGCTCGATGTAGGCTGTGGAGTTCGGTTCACGCAGGCGATCATCAATCGCGAGATCCCAATCAAGAGCTATACGGGCGTGGACGTACACGGCCCCCTGATCGAGTACTTGCGACAAGAGGTTGACGATCCGCGCTTCTCGTTTTCGCATTGGGATGCGCAGAACGCCAGGTACAACCCGGAAGGGATGAAGATCACTCCGGAATCGCGCTTGCCCGTCGAAGGCACATTCGACGTCATCTGGCTGTTTTCCGTGTTCACGCACCTCGAGCCGTCCGACGCCAACGCCTTGCTCGCGATCCTGCGTCGACACGTGCGGCCCGGCGGCGCACTGTTTTTCTCGGCATTCCTCGACAATACGATCGACTCGTTCGAGGATCGGACCCCCGACTATCCGCTCTCCTGTCCGTGCTATGCCGAGCGGTATCTGCGGGAGCTCCTCGTTGCGAACGGATGGAGCGTCTCGTCCGTGAACCCGCCGAGCCGCGAGCACTTCATCCAGCACTACCTGGTCTGCTACCCGACGATGGCCGGCTACTAGTAGCTGCGTCTACAGCCGCGCAGGCACGCAGCGACCGGCCTCCAGTTCGTGGCCCCCGGGGAGATCATCTTGTTCGGACCCACAACATGGACGGCAACACCACTACGGGACGGCGCCCCGAGCTCGACCCCAAGCCAGATCTAGGACAAGTCCAGGGCATCGGCTATGCTCTCGGGTGATGCCCTACCGATCCAAGAGTCCGCGGCTACAATGGCCGAGAAGAGTTGGCTGAGCCCCTCACCGCCACTCCGGGGACGTTGTGTAGTGCTCCTTGGGGGACTGGGCTTCATCGGCCTCAACCTGGTCCCTGAGCTGTTGCGCGTGGGTGCGCGCGTGGAGATTGTCAACCGCTCGCTCGATCCGCTGGCGCTGCACTGGCTCGACCGCCAAGCCGGCGGGCTCGGAGTGGGTGTCCACCAGGGCGACCTTCGCAATGTCGATGGGTTCCAAGATCGGCTGGGGACCGCGGATCTGATCATCAACCTGGCTGGCGAGTCCGGAGCCGTCAAGAGCGAACGCGATGCGCTGGTCGACGCCCAGGTGAACGTCGGGGGCCACCTCGCCGTCCTCGAGGCGCTACGCGTCCGGCGACACAGCCCGCGGGTAGTCTTCATCTCCAGCCGACTGGTCTACGGGGTCACCGGCCGGACTCCGGCGGGTGAGACCCATCCCGCGCGACCAACCAGCCTGTACGGCCTCCACAAGCTGACTGTCGAGCACTATCACCGCATCTACTGGGAGCACTACGGCATCCCGTATACGGTCCTTCGGCTCACCAACCCGTATGGAGCTTTCCAGTTGCCACACCGCCGGGACTACGGTGTCATCAATCGCTTCATCCTTTCCGCCTTGCACGGGGAGACCATTACGCTCTTCGGGGACGGCCGGCAGCTCCGCGACTACATCCACGTCTCCGATGTCGCGGCGGCGATTCTCTGCGCCCTAGTCGATGAGCGGGCCAGCGGCGAGACCTTCAACGTCGGAGCCGGTGTCTCGGTGAGCATGCGCGAGATGGCCGAGCGGATCGTCCAGGCCACCGGCTCGGGCAGAGTGGCCACGGTCCCCTGGCCTGGCAGCTACGAGCGGGTTGAGCCCGGCGACTTCTTGTGCGACATCGAGCGCATCAAGCGACGGCTCGGCTGGAAGCCCCGGATGGATCTGGAGTTGGGGCTCCGGAGGACTGTCGAGGTCTGCCGAGAGCTCCTCACTGACGACCGCTCGCAGTCCGCGACGGGGCTGAGCTCATGAGGCTCGCAGACGCTCTGGAGCGCCCTCTGCGCCGAGCCCGGGCAATCGTGTCGCGTCGCTCGCTCGCCTCGCTGTTACCGTCCGGCGATCCCATTTTCTTGCATCGGCCCCACGGTCATCCATGCCACGGCATCACTCGAGAAGTGATCAGCGACTTCAACCGCTTGGCGCATCTCGTCCTGCAGAATCGTGCCGGGCATCGATACCGGGTACCTGACGATGTGACTTTCATCACGTATCGCAACTACCAGTTCAAGTGCCTCCTCGAACGCTGCTATGAAGCCTACGGCATCCGTGACTTCGTCGTGCTCGGCAGAGAGGTCGTGCAGTGGGATTGGGGTGCCAAGGTGAGACTGGTCCTGGACTACCTGGAGTCCGGAGCGTGCGCTACGCGCTATGTCGTGTGCACAGACGCGGACGAC
>DATIOS010000450.1:0-9120 GCA_035472915.1 Thermoanaerobaculia bacterium | reverse complement strand
GCGTCTCGACGTTGTTGATCACCGTCGGCCGGCCGAACAGGCCCATCTGGGTGGGGAAGGGTGGCTTATTGCGCGGCTCGCCGCGACGCCCTTCGAGCGAGTTCATGAGCGCCGTCTCTTCGCCGCAGATATAGGCGCCGGCACCGCGCCGTAGCTCGATGTCGAAACGCACGCCGTCGCCCAGGATGTTGTCGCCGAGATAGCCGCGCTCGCGGCAGCGCTCGATGGCGTTTTCCAGCCGGGCGAGGGCCAGCGGATATTCGCCGCGGAGATAAAGGAAACCTTTCTCACAACCTGTGGCGAAGCCCGCGATGGTCATCGCCTCGATCAGCGAGAACGGATCGTTCTCCATCAACACGCGATCTTTGAAAGTGCCGGGCTCCGACTCGTCGGCATTGCAGATGAGGTAGCGCGGCAGCGCGGCCGAGCGCGCGCCCTGCCATTTCACGCCGGTGGGAAAGGCGGCGCCTCCACGGCCCACGAGCTTGGAATCGACGACTTCCTTCACTACGGCCGCAGCACCCATCTCGATGGCACGGCGCAGGGCGAGAAATCCGCCTGCGGCACGATAGTCGTCGAGGCTCATGGGGTCCACCTGGCCGACGCGCGCCAGCAGCTTCAAGCCCGGCTGTCCCGCCTGCGGCACAGAGATCGAGAGGTCCGGCATCGGCACGTCCTCGCCTGCCAGGACGGAGAGGACGTTCGTGGCCGTGGCCGGAGCCAGGGCGTTCTCGCGGGGCGGATTTCCGGCCGCGATCACCAGCGCCGCGGGAGCCCGTTCGCAGAGGCCCAAACAGGGACTCCGATGCCAGGTGGCATAACCGTCCTGGCTCTCCCCGGAGGGGCCGAGCACCGCTTCGACATCGGCGCAGAGCGCCTCGGCGCCGCGAGTCCGGCAGGCGATGTCGTCGCAAACGTGCACGGTCGCCGGCGGATGGGGCCGGGTCTGAAACAGGGCGTAGAAATCGGCCACGCCGAAAGCCTCGGCGGGCGGAACGTCCAGCCGCCGGCAGGCGTAGTTGAGCGCGCCCGGACTCACCCAGCCCTTGCGTCCCTGGAGAGCATGCAGGACGGGGAGCAGATACTGGCGGCGGTCGCCATTCAGGGGCGTCCGGGAGAGACAATCCTCGACGGCCGCGATCTCTTCTACATCGGGCTCGTCGGACGTGAAGTGTAGATCCATGGGGCGATCATACCGGAACGGCCTCCGCCTCCGCCGCTACCCGATCCCGCTGCTTCACCAGCTCGATTCGCACCGCCGTAGCCTTGAACTCCGAGGTGCCGGACTGCGGATCCACGGCGTCGATCGTCAGCTCGTTGGTGGCCACTTCATCCGGGAAGTGGAGAGTCATGAACGCGAGGCCGGCCCGCAGACCCGAATCGAAGCGCACCGGAGCCGTCACGGCCCCGCGCCGCGACACCACCCGCACGAGGTCGCCCTCGGCGATGCCCAGTCTGAGGCCGTCCGCAGGATGGAGATCGATGCCCGCGGGGCGGCGGTTTGGCGAGGAGTAACGGCCCGTCTGGACGCCCGTGTTGTAGGAGTCCAGATGCCGGCCCGTGGTCAGCCGGATGGGAAACTCGTCCGTCAGCTCGTCGACCGGAGGATCGTGTTCCACGGCAGCGAACGGTGCCCGCGGTCCAACGATCGGCCTCTCCCAAAGCCGGCCATGCAGGAACTGCTCGCCAGGATGCGTCTCGTCGTAGCAGGGCCACTGGAGACCGCCCTCGGCCTCCAGCCGCGCGTAGGACATGCCGGCATAGGCGGGTGCCAGCTCACGCACCTCGCTCCACAGCTCTTCTGCGGTCGGATTGCCAAGATCGCGGCCCATGCGGCGAGCAAGGTCACAGAGGATCTCGATGTCGTCGCGCACGCCGGCCGGCGGCGGCAGGGCTCGGCGCACCCTCTGAACCCGTCGCTCGCTGTTGGTTACGGTCCCCTCGGACTCGCACCATCCGGCCGCTGCCGGCAGCACTACGTCCGCCAGCTCGGCGGTGCCGGTCAAAAGCATGTCCTGTACGACGAGGATTTCCAGACCCTTGAGGCGCTTGATGGCGAGGTGCTGGTCCGCCTCGGAGTTGGCCGGGTTTTCGCCGATGACGTAGAGGGCAGTCAGCTCGCCGTGGTCCATGGCCTCGAACATCGAGGAGAGATTCCAGCCACTCTTTGGCGGCACCGGCACGCCCCAGGCGCGCTCGAACTTCGCCCGCAGCACATCAGACTCCACGTGCTGGAAGCCGGGCAGCCGGTCCGGGAGGGCGCCCATGTCGCCGCCGCCCTGCACGTTGTTCTGCCCGCGAAGGGGATTGACGCCCGAGCCGTAGGTCCCCACGTGGCCGGTGAGCAGGCTGAGATTGATCAGGGCGCGAACGTTGTCCACCGCGTTGTGGTGCTCGGTGATGCCGAGCGTCCAGCAGATCACGGCCCGGTCGGCGCGGGCGTAGGCATGGGCCAGCTCGCGGATCTGCGCCGCCGGCACGCCGGTTACCGCCTCGGCCCTCTCCAGGGTCCAGGGCTCGACGCTATGTCGGAAATCCTCGAAGCCGCTGGTCGCGTGCTCGATGAAGCTGCGGTTCTCGAGGCCGGCCGCAAGGATCTCGCGCGCCACGGCGTTGGCCAGCGGGATGTCCGTACCGACGTGGAGCGGCAGGTGTCCTGACGCAACCGCCCATTGCGCGGACGGGGACTTGCGCGGGTCCACAACGTAGAGCTTCGCCCCGTTGTGGATTCCCTGCAGCACGTGATGGAAAAAGATCGGATGCGCATCCCGGGCGTTGCTGCCCCACAGGATGACGAGATCCGTCTCCTCCATCTCCTGGTAGGAGGTGGTGCCGCCGCCCATTCCGAAGACCGTCGCCAGACCGACGACGCTAGGGGCGTGTCACGTCCGGTTGCAGGAGTCGATGTTGTTGCTGCCCACCACCGTCCGCGCGAACTTCTGCGCTAGATAGTTCATCTCGTTCGTGGTCTTGGAGCAGCTGAACAGCCCGAACGTCGTCGGGCCGTGCTTCTCCACCGCGGAACGGAATCCCGCCGCGGCGCGGTCCAGCGCCTCGTCCCAGGAAGCGGGACGCAGGGCGCCGTTGTCACGAACGAGCGGGGTGGTGAGACGGGAAATTTGCTTCGACATGGGGCCTCCTTCGGCTCTGAGCGAGTATATCGTGTCTCAGAGCGCCCCCGCCCAAGACCTTCATCACCCCGGCCCTCTTCTCCCGACCCCTCCACCCCCTCACCGGGAGAAGAGGGAGAACAGCCCGCAAGGACGGCGGAGGTCTCGTTACCGATGCCAGCCACTGTAGAGACGCCCGCGGGGAACCCCGCGGGGCGTCTCCTCGGAGCCAAGATCCTCAAAGCCGCTTGGAAGCTCTGGACACCGACAAAAGCTCGCCCCAGATCGTTCCAGAAATGGGCGAGAGCGTCAGAGGGGCTCTCGAAACATGGTGGCAGCGACCGCGATGGCGCCCGAGATTGAAATCCTGGGCTACCGACGGTGGTCCCCCCCGGGACCGGGGTTCTGTTCTCCGTCAGCATAAACGCGAGCGATCTCTTCTTCGATCGAGTTCAAGTCCTCTTCAATGGGAACTTGGAGTCGGGAAAATCTCCTGAACAATTTCCCGCCGGCGGGTTAAGTACCGTTTCGCGGACGGCTGTAAGGATGGACCAGTTCCGCCACGCAGATCCCCTGCTGGCTGGCGAGGGATTCCAACTGCCGGTATTCTTCGGGTTCGATCGTGATCTGTATTCTGCGAGTCTGTGTCATTGCAACCATCCCGAGGTTCAGAGATCAGAGGAGAATGAGGACAGCACGACACGGAATCCAATGTTGACATCTCGGAAGCCCGACTCGTTCCTGCCGCGGACGGCGCAGCGGACGTACCTGGAGTCGAAGAAATATGAACCGCCGCGCATCACACGGAGCATCTTCGCCTCTGCTTTCAAATCTTCTCTGCCGTCAGCCGGATCGTAGGGATACTTGAAATCAGGTTTCAAGTCATCCGTACCCCACAGGCTCCGCGTCCACTCCCAGACGTTCCCGGCCATGTCAACGCAGCCATAAGGGGAATCGCCCTTCGGGGAAAAGAGTCCAACCGGAGTCGTTACGCGACTCCCCTGATACGGCCCCCACGGTAGCTGAAGCCTCGTTCCCGTCGCCCCCCAGTACTCAGCAGTATTCGCAAAGCCCGCTTTCCATTCATTCCCCCACGGAAATACTCCGCCGTCTGGCCCTCGCGCGGCTTTCTCCCATTCCGCCTCACTTGGCAGCCCGAAGCCGTGCCATTCCGCGAAGGCCAGAGCGTCGTGCCAGCTCACCTCAGCCACGGGCCGATCGGCACTCATATTGAGGATGTCGAAGCCCGCTCTCCCCCTCGACTGCCGACCTGTCTTTGCCAGATAATCCCGGTACGCTCCCACAGTCACCGGAGTCCTCCCAACATAAAACGTGGACAGGTAAAATACATGTTGTGGCTGCTCGGCCTGGCTCTCGTCTCCCTCCTTGCTTCCCATCAAAAACTCCCCAGCCGGCACCTTGACCAGCCCGAGATCCGCGGACCGCCCAAGCTCGCACCAAGCCCAGATAGCGGCCTTCTTGAGTGAGAGTTCTCCCTGTCGTGCCAACTCGAGGGCCTGCCAGGTCGTCGCGTCAGGCAAGAAACGGATTCCTGCCAAGGCTTGCGCCGCTCTGGCTCGCACGCTGGTGTCGCCAGAGCCATCTCCAATCAGCCGCACCAGGAGCGAAGCCAGGGACCGCACCTGTGCCTCTCCCAACTCGGGGAGCAACTCCAGAACACGCTTCTGCCTCTGTGGGTCGGGACCGCGCAACTCTCCCTCCATCCATAGTCGTGCCGCCTCCAAATCGGCGGTCACTAGGGCGCTGGCCAGCCGCCGGAAAGGCCCTGCCGCCTCCTCGCCGGTCAGCCGTTCGAGCAGCCGCCTCTTGACCTCCGCGCGGAGATCGACTCCGAGTTGAATGTCCTCGGCGAGGGCGAGGCCTGCCATCTCAAGCTCCGCACCGGTTTCTCCGCGTCTTGCGATCAAAGCCTCGACGAGCCGCTCGGCCCGGTCCACGAGAGCGAGGCCCGCGGCGATCAGGATCACCTCCCGCCAGCGCTCCTCGCCAACCCGCTCCAGAAGGAGACTGTCAAGCTGGTGCTCCACGAGGTATTCGGCGGCTAGGTAATCGTGGAGGGCACGGTGGGCAAAGCCGAAGAAGCCGAGGCGCTTCTCTTGGAGAATGCCAGAGCGTTCCCAGATCTGCCGGATCAACCCCTCTCCGGAAATCATGGCCTTGAGCTTGGGCAATAGCGGCTCGATCAACCCGCAGAGTGTAGGGACGTCTGCTTCGAGAAGATCCTCCTTCAGATAATGGAAGGCGATCGTCTGGAGGACCATCCTCTTCTCTTTGAGCGTAGGAACCTCGGGGAGTTGAAGACGCTTGTCCTGCCGTTCCCACAGGTCGAGTAAGACATCCACACACTCTTCGTACAGTTCGGCTCGGCCTTTCGGGAGGTCGGTGACGCGGTGGTAGTGGACAAGGGTAATCAGCGACAGGAGGAGCGGCGTGGATGCAATACGCAGGAGGCTCTCGTTGCTTGCCAGGGACTCCCACAGTGCCTCGGCTCGCCGGCCCGCCTCTTCGAAGGCTCGGAGTTCCACCTCCTGCACTTTCGCCTGATCGGGCGAGGCCCCTAGCAGGCCCACCTCGCGGGTGCGCAGAACCTCGCGATACCAGGCGCCGAGGAATCGTCGGACATCGTCTGGTGTAAACGGCTGGATCTCGTAGGTGCGAAAGGCGGGGAGCTGGTTGTGCCAGCCCGCCACCCGGCACGTGACTACATAGAAATTTCCGGGATAGTCGGCAACGAGCCTCTCGATCTCCTCCACCGCCTGAGCATGGCGCGTCTCGTCGAGCACTTCGTCCAAGCCGTCCAGGAGCACGAGGCAGCCGCCGCGCTTCAGCCAGATTTCGGGATAGCCGGCTGGGATCTGTTTTAGCGGCGAGGACTTCGCCAGCAGGGCGGTCAACGTTTCGCTGCCAGGGCTCCCTAGCTCGCGCAGGCGCGCCAGCAAGGGAAAAGGCCGGCCGAGACGATCGCGCAGCAGATTCCTCAGATGACCGGTGAAGACGAGGACCAGGTAGTCGAGCAGCGTCGACTTACCGGCTCCCGGGCTGCCCAGGATGGCGAGGCGCCGCTCTTCAGGTCGGAAGATCTCGTTCCAGCCGAAGCGGGGGCCGTCCTCGTCCCGTCCGGCCGCAACACGCAGCGAGACGTAGACCTCTTGGAGCCGCGGCGGGTGGAGGTCCGCCTGGTTGTAGACGCCGATCAGCTTGAGCCAGCGGTGCCGGTCCGCCAGAGCCGCCAGATAGCGCTTGCGGAAGCGCAGACCAAGGCCGGCGAAGGCGGTCTCCAGCCACTTCCCAATTTTCGCGGACAACGCCGGGAGCACCTTGGTGAAAAAAAGCGTCACGGCGGCCGTAACGACGACGAGGAGGACCTTGTCCCCGTTCTGCTGCCAGAAACTAGGAGGCGGTGCCGCAGGGGCAGCCTGGAGGAGGGCGAGGATTACGCTCATGCTGGAATACGGGAAGTCTATCTGGAGAGGGCGGGTTGAAGCGAGCCGGTGTCGTCCCGCAGGCCATCTGCGCCGCCGGAAGGCTGTCGCCGCTTCGGAGACGCCCCGCGGGGTACCCCGCAGGGCGTCTCTACATTAGGGTGGGGACCCATGAGTCATCTGAAGCCGCGACGCCCGTAGCTGGCCGTGTCTTCTTCCAATGGGGAAATCGCTTGGGCGAGAAGGGAGAGGGCTCGGGCGAGCTCCTTTCCGGCGCGGGTGAGCTCCCTTCCTTTGCGGGCGAGCTCCTTTTCGTCTCAGGCGAGTTCTTTTTCGGCTTGGGTGAACTCCCCTTCGCCGCAGGTGAGCTCCTTTCCTTCTCGGACGGGCTCCTTTCCCTCTTGGGTGAGTTCCTTTCCGCCGCGGGCGAGCTCCTTTTGGTCGCGGGCGACCGCCTTTCCCGCTCGGGAAGCCCCCTTATCGTTAGGGAGTTTCGGCTCGGCGTTCTCCCGCTTGGGGAAACTCACCCGACTTCATGCCGCCCGACTCAGGGCGTGCTCTTGCGACGCACCGTCACCAGGAACGAGCCCTGGGAAATCGCCGGAGCGTTGACGTGCACCTTTCCTGGCGCCGAAGCGGCGCAGTCGAGAGTGACGTTCTTGATGTCGACCCAGGAATCGCGACTGCGAGCCCGAGCGGCAACTGTCAGATCCGAACACCCACCCAGGCTCGCGGGTACGGCGATGTCGATGCCGTTCAACGGCAAGGTCTGGTGGAGGTCGTTGGAGTTGACGATCCAGACGCACCTCGCGTCGTTGCAGAATTCTGCCGGCATCCTCTCGGGAGATTCGTCGATATAGAGATGCCCCGGCTCGATCAGCTCGTAGCTCGTCTTGCCGCCCGAAAGGCGGGCCACCAGGTAGTGGGAGAAGCCGCCGCGATCGGGCGACGCGTACAGCGGCGCGCCGGCCCCGCCGGCCACGAAATAGTCGATGAAGTTGTGCCTCTCGGGCGGCTCGTGCCAGAACAAGTGCTCGTGGCCCGAGAAGACCGCAGCCACCGGATAGCGCTCGAAAAGGTCCCCGAGCTCCTCCCGGCTGGCGACGGAGGGATGGCTGCGGCCCGCCGGCGGATCGATCAGGGGCGACGAATAGAACTCCGTGTGGGTGAACAGGTAAATCGTCCGAGCCGACTTGGCGCTCTTGAGGTCCTCTTTCAGCCAGGAGAGTTGATCTCCCGAGATCTCGTCTTCGTTGCCCGGCACGGAAGTATTCAGCGCGATGAAATGGGCTCCCGCGTAATTGAACGAGCCGTAGAGCTCGCCGAAGTGGCTGCGGAACGCCGTTTCCGAGCAGCGGGGCTCCGGTGTCTGGGGATCCGCCCAGCAGAGCGGATCTGCGGTCTTCTGGCAGCTGCCCTGGTCGCTGTGGATCTCGTGATTTCCAGGCGAGTTGAAAAGCGGAACGATGCCTTCCAAAGGCTTGGCCTTGGCGCGGAAGGCCTGGTACTCCGCTTCCAGCTCCTTCCCGGTATCGCAATAGCCGTAGACGGTGTCGCCGGTCCAAAGCACGAAGTCGGGCCGGATCAGGGCGATCTCGGAAAAAATCGCATCCAGCACGCGAGGCAGCGGCGCGCCCTTGGCCGTAGGGCGGTTGTCGCCAGCCACCACAAAGATCACATCGTCCTTCTCGCCCTTTTCCTTGAGCGCCGCCTCCGGGAAGCTCTTGAGAGGCCGGCCGGCGGTGGCTGCGAGGAGCGGCGCTGAGACGAAGAGAAGGAAGAGCGGCAGCAATGCCCTGGTCATCATGATCGGAGCCCTCACGATTGGGTTGAGCACCTAATCTATCACCAGTCCAAAGGTGGCCGTTCCGGCAAACCTTCGCCCGTCGGGGAAACAACGCTATCATCGCGGCACTCTTCGGGGAGGAGCCCGCGTGAGCGACGCCAAAGACACACCCTTTCTCGTGGCCGCGGTTCAGGCGGCACCGGTCTTTCTCGACCGCGAGGCGACGGTGGACAAAGCCTGCGCGCTCATCGCCGAGGCGGGAGCCCGCGGCGCCAGGCTAATCGCCTTCCCCGAAGGTTTCATCCCCGCCTATCCATTCTGGGTGTGGTTCATTCCGGCGGGCAACACCCACGCCTTGCGCGAGCTCTACTCGGAGCTGCTCGACCAGGCCGTTTCCGTTCCCAGCGACGCCACGGAGCGGCTGTGCGCCGCGGCCCGCGAGGCTGGAGTGAATGTCGCCGTGGGCATCAACGAGCGCAACTCGGAGGCCAGCGGATCGACGCTCTACAACTCGCTGCTCTACATCGGCGCCGACGGCCGGATCCTCGGCTGCCATCGCAAGCTCGTGCCCACGGCCGGCGAACGGCTCGTCCACGCTCAGGGAGACGGCAGCACGCTCGCCGCCTACGATCTCGACATCGGAAGAGTCGGCGGATTGATCTGCTGGGAAAACTATATGCCGCTGGCCCGCTATGCAATGTATGCCTGGGGAGAGCAGATCTACGTCGCACCGACGTGGGACCGCGGCGAGCCGTGGATCTCGACGCTGCGCCATATCGCC
>DATIOS010000449.1:0-4862 GCA_035472915.1 Thermoanaerobaculia bacterium | reverse complement strand
ACCCCTCTCCCGACCACCCCGTCCCCCTCCCCGGGGAGAGGGGAACCCGGCTGGGGCGTTTTTGCTGTTCTCCCTCTTCTCCCGGTGAGGGGGTGGAGGGGGTCGGGAGAAGAGGGCCGGGGTGATGAGGGTCTTGGGTGGGGGATCGACGGGATCGGGCTTGCTGCCGCCCCTACAGCGCTTCGCGTCGAAGTGACGCAACAGCGCCAAAAAGGCCGGCCGCGCCGCCGAGGAGAACGAGGAAAGCGACGTCCTGGGGCTTGAGGAATTCGAGCGCCAGCACCGCCGAGACGAGCGAGCCGCGGCTTCGGGCGTGGAGAAACTGGTAGACGCCCCAAAGGGCGCCGCTCGCCACCAGCCCGCCGAGCAACCCCTGCAGCAGACCCTCGACGTAGAAGGGGCCGCGGATGAAGAACTCCGTGGAGCCCACCAGCCGCAGAATGGAAATCTCTTCGTGGTGAAGATAGGCGGTCAGCCGGATGACGCTGGCGATGGTGAAGATCGCCGCTCCCAGCAGCCCGCCCACCAGCGCCAGACCCACCGCCCGCACCACCGCCACCACCGTTTCGAGCTGGCCCAGCCATTCGCGGTCGTCGTCCACCAGCGTCACCTCGGGACGACGGCGCCAGCCGTCGAGCCACGCCGCTCGCGCCTTGCCGGCCGCCGCCGGATCGAAACTCACCTCCAACGACGCCGGCAGCGGCTCGTCCTGCCAGCCGGCGACCAGATCGGCGAGGCCGGGGAAGATCTCCTGGAACCGCTGGCGCGCCGCTACCGGCGTGACCGGTTGCACCGACTTCACCCCCGGCTGGCCGGCCGCTTCGCCGGCCAGGCGCCGCAGGTCGGCCTCCGGTGTGTCCGGCTTGAGATAGATCACCGCCCGCATCTCCCCGCGCCAGCGCTCCAACGACGCGGACAGATTGCTGGAGACCAACAGGAAGGCGCCACCGAAGAACAGGCTGACGGCGATGGTGAGCACCGCCAGCAGGCTCACCTTCCAACTCCGCAAGAGATTCACCGCGGCTTCCTGAAAGAAGTAGCGGAGAGCTTGGAGAAGGTTCAACCGGCTTCCTCCTCGGGGGGCGGCTCGGAATGCTCCTCGCTAGTCGCGCCGCCGGTCGGGTCGAGCACCGGCGGATCCGTGCCCACCAGCTCCTGGTCCAGCGCCACGGTGCCATGGTCGAGGGTGATCACCCGCCGGCCGACCCGCTGGATGGTGTCGCGGTCGTGCGTGGCGAGGATCACCGTCGTCCCCCGCAGGTTGACTTCCAGGAAGAGGCGGAGGATCTCGCGCGAGAGATCCGGATCGAGGTTGCCGGTGGGCTCGTCCGCGATCAGGATCTCTGGCTCGTTGATCAGCGCCCGGGCGATGGCCACACGCTGCTGCTCGCCGCCCGAGAGCTCGGGCGGAAAGGCGTTCAGGCGGTGCGCGAGCCCCACCCGGCGAAGGGCGTGGTAGGCCATCTTCTTCTGCCCCTGGACGTCCACTCCCAGCAGGCGCGGCAGGTGGGTGACGTTCTCGAACACCGTCTTGCGGGGAATCAGCCGGAAGTCCTGGAAGACGACGCCGATCGTCCGCCGCAGATAGGGGATCTTGCGCTGTGGGATCGAGGAGACGTTGCGGCCGTTGACCAGGATCTGTCCGGACGATGGAACTTCTTCACGGAAGATCAGCCGCAGCAGCGTCGTCTTGCCGGCGCCGCTGGCGCCGGTGAGAAAGACGAACTGGCCCCGCGGAATGTCGAAGTTGACGTCGTCCAGAGCGGACTGGCCGCTCGGATACCGCTTGCTGACGTGGAAGAACTGGATCAAGGCAGATCTGCCGCGCGACGGTCACTCCTACCCGGCCGAGCCGCGCACCGGCTCCCTCTCCAGCGCCTGCCGGAGGAGTTGCTGCACGGTTTTCGGCTCAGCCCGTCCGCCCGAGCGCTTCATCACCAAGCCCACGAGGAATCCGATCGTCTGCGTCTTGCCCGCGCGGTACTGGGCCACGGGGCCGGCGTTCTGCTCGAGGATCTCCTCGATCCAGGTCTCGATCTGCGAGGTGTCCGAAACCTGCGCCAGCCCCAGCCGCTCGATCACTGCCGCGGGATCGTCGCCCGTGGGACCCGCCGGAGCCAGCGCCGCGAACACCTCCTTGGCGGCGCTGTTCGAGATCTTCCCCGCGTCCACCAGCGCCACCAGGGCGGCAAGCCGTTGCGGGGCGATCGTCCCGTCGAGCTCGACCTTCCGCTCCTTGAGGTCGCGCAACACCTCGCCCATCACCCAGTTGGCGATCCCCTTCGGGTTGGCCGCCACTGCGGGCACCGCTGCCGCGGTCTCGAAGTAGTCGGCGAGCTCGCGGGCGGCGGTGAGCACCTGGGCGTCGCCGGCCGGCAGGCCGTACATGGAGGCGAAGCGCGCCCGCCGCTGCCAGGGAAGCTCCGGCAGCTCGGCCTGAAGCGCGGCGATGCGCTCCGCGGCGAGAATCAGCGACGGCAGGTCCGGCTCGGGGAAGTAGCGATAGTCGTGCGCCTCCTCCTTGCTCCGCAGCAGCCGGGTGATTCCTTTCTCGGCGTCGAAGCTGCGGGTTTCCTGCACCACCCGGCCGCCGGCTTCGAGCACCGCGATCTGCCGCTCGATCTCGTACTCCACGGCGCGGGCGACGTTCTTGAAGGAGTTGACGTTCTTGACCTCGGCCTTGGTCCCGAGCTTCGTCTCGCCCCTGCGGCGGACTGAAACGTTGGCGTCGCAGCGCAGGCTTCCCTCTTCCATGTTGCCGTCGCTGGTGCCGGTGTAGAGCAGGAGCTGATGCAAGGTCAGGAGGTAGTCCTGGGCCTCGGCGGCGCTCGCCATGTCTGGCCGCGAGACGATCTCCACCAGGGGAACGCCACAGCGGTTGAAATCCACCAGGCTCTGGCCTGGGAGGGCGCCGCCGCCCGGCGCCTCGTGCAGCAGCTTGCCGGCGTCCTCCTCCAGATGGAGACGCTCGAGACTCACGACCTTGTCGTGCTGCGCCAGCGGCAGGTGGCCGCCTTCGGCCAGCGGCTTGTCGAACTGGCTGATCTGATAGCCCTTGGGCAGGTCCGGATAGAAGTAGTTCTTGCGCGCAAAGACCGACGTCGGATGGACCTCGCACCCCAGGGCCAGAGCCAGCCTGGCCGCCAGGTCCACCGCGTGGCGATTGGGCACCGGCAGCGTGCCTGGTAGCCCAAGACAGACCGGGCAGATCAGGGTGTTGGGGGCCGCCCCGAACCGGTTCGGGCAGCGGCAGAACATCTTCGTCTCGGTCAGCAGCTGGACGTGCACCTCCAGCCCGATGACCGCTTCGTAATCCTCGTATGCCATCCTCGGGCAAGTCTAACCCAAGGACTAAGCGGCCGGGGGGCCGCCGCCTGGAGAGCTGGAATGCTACGATCTCCCCGATGGAGAAGAGAGGACAGGCTCAGGATCGGTACGGAAGGACCTGGACCGCCCAGATCGTGCCCGAGCACGAGGGGGAGGAGGCGGATTTCCGCTTTTGGTTTGAGGATCTGACTGCCGAGGAACGAGTCCGCGCCGTGGAGGAGTGTCTCCTGTCCGCGCTGAAGACGAGAGGTGTCCATGAGGTCCCGCGACTACGAAGAGTTTGTCGCGTCGTTAAACGAGCGTGGTGCTAAGTACCTGATCGTGGGAGCCCACGCGGTCGCCTTTCATGCCCGCCCTAGAGCGACCAAAGATCTCGACCTCTTTCTCGATCCGTCTCTCGACAACGCCGGCCGGGTTCTCGCGGCCATCCGAAGCTTCTTGGGTAGTGACCTGGGGCTGACGGTCGAGGATCTGTCGACTCCGGGGCAGATCGTTCAACTTGGCGTGGCGCCGACCCGGATCGACCTTCTCTGCAAGCTGGTGGGCATTCCGGAGTTTCAGGCTGCCTGGGACTCTCGAACCGACGCAAAGTTCGGTGACGTGGACGCCCATTACCTTTCTCTCGATGATCTTATTCGCGAGAAGGAGAGTGCTGGCAGAGACCAGGATCGGGCGGATCTCCGGTCTTTACGCAGCGCACGCGCGAAGCGGCTTTGAGGTAGAGCGGGTTCGACGCCGCTCCTTCCTCTACAATCGCGCGATGCGCAAGGCACTCATCCCGTTCCTGCTCCTCGCTCCCTTCGCTGCCTGCCGGCATGAACCACCCAACCTGCACTCTCCGGGTAGCACCATCGTGGTCCTGGGCGATTCCATCTCGGCCGGAGAAGGCGTGGCGGCCGGCGAGGCCTATCCGGAGCTTCTCGCGGCCCGCCTCAAGACCGAGGTGGTCAACGACGGCGTTTCCGGGGACACGACGGCGGACGGCCTCGCCCGGCTCGATCAGGTCCTCGCCCAGAATCCCTGGCTCGTGATCGTCGAGCTCGGGGGCAACGACATCCTGCGCCAGGTGCCGCCCGATCAGGCGGAAAAGAACCTGCGGACGATCCTCGACCGGATTCTCGCCGCCCATGTGCTCCCCGTTCTCATCGAGGTGGACGCCCCCTTTGCCGGCCGCTACAACGCGATGTACGACCGGCTGGCCGACGACTACCACATCCCCATCGTCGACGACGTTCTGGGGGAGATCCTCCGTACGCCGTCCCTGAAGAGCGATCAGATCCATCCCAACGCCCAGGGACAGCGCGAGCTGGCCGACGCCGTCGCCAAGGAGATCGAGCCGTTGATCAAGGCGCGAGAAAGGCGGCGATGACGCCGGAGGGTCCATTCGTCGAGGGCGGCTTCTGGCTCTGGAAGGCCCGGCACGGAGACGTCGAAGTGCGATTCACGGGGCGCGGCCCCACGAACGATCGGGAAGAGATCCTCCGCGATGTCGAGCCCGAATCACCACCGCTCGCCTGGGCCAAACAGATCCACTC
>DATIOS010000448.1:0-11723 GCA_035472915.1 Thermoanaerobaculia bacterium | reverse complement strand
GCCGAAGGGATCGGCGGCCGGAAAGGCGACGAGATCCAGGTCGCGGGCGAGAGCGAGATGGGAGAAGCCGTCGTCGAGAAGGAAGAGGTCGGGAGCGGGATCGAGCCGCGCGAGCGCCTCGAGACCAGCCTGGTAGCGGTCCGGCCCCACCACCACCGCAACACCGGGAAGGTCGCCGGCCAGCAAGGCCGGCTCGTCGCCCGCCATCCGGGCGTCGAGCAACGGCCCCTGGCCGGCGCTCACCACCCGCACGCCCCGGCCGCGGCTGCCGTAACCCCGGCTGAGGATGCAGACGGCGAGGCCCCGGTCCCGGAGGTGGGCGGCGATAGCCGCGACCAGGGGCGTCTTCCCGGAGCCTCCCCAGTGGAGATTGCCGACGCTGATCACCGGCCGCGGCAGACGGCGGGCGTGCTTCCGGTACCACCGCAGCCGGAGCCGGTGGACGCCGCCGTAGACGAGTTGCCAGGGGGTGGTGGGAGGAGAGGGTGCCTTCAAAGCCTCTCCTGGACTTTCTTTACCAACGGTTGAAGCAACTCCAAGGTCCGCGCCAGGGCGCCGCGGTTCTCCTCGACGAGGCGCAGACCCCGGCCGCCGGTCTCCCGCGCGGCGGCTGGATCTCCCAGCCACTCGCGCCAGGCCGATGCCAGCTCTCCCGAATCCGCCACCCGGCGCCAGGCGCCGGCGGCGTCGAAGGCTTCCGCCATCTCCCGAAAGTTGTGCATTGCCGGACCCACGGCGATGGGCACCCCGAAACGGGCCGCCTCCAGGGGGTTGTGGCCGCCCGTCGGCACCAGGGTGCCGCCGATGAACGCCGCCGCGGCCAGGCGATAGAGCGCCGCGAGCTCTCCCAGGCTGTCCAGGAGCACCACGGATGGACGGACGGAGCTTTCATCGAGAGCGCTGCGGCGGACGTGGCCGGCGTTGCGGGCCTGGAGCAGCGCGTCGACCTCGTTCCAGCGCTCCGGGTGGCGGGGAGCGACGACGAGGAGGGCGCTTTCGCCTCCTCCGGCCGCCTGAAAAGCGTCGAGCACCGCGGCTTCCTCCCCGGCCATGGTCGAGCCTGCGACGAGGAGGGGGCGCCCCGCGGCCACGTCCCAAAGGGCCGCTTCCAGCTCCGGCTTCCGAGGCGGCTCCGGTGACTCGTACTTGAGATTGCCGGTGACGACGATGCGCTCGGGATCGATTCCCAGCCGGACGAGACGGTCGCGGTCGCCGGCCGTCTGGACGCCGAAGCGGTCCACCGCCGCGAACAGGGGACCGAGGACGGCCCGCAGGCGCAGCATCCGCCGGAAGCCACGGTCGCCCACCCGGCCGTTCACCACCGCCACGGGCAGGCCGCGGCGGCGCGCTTCGCGCAGCAGCAGGGGCCAGTAGTCCCCTTCCACCAGGATCAGGGCACCGGGCTGGTGGCGGCGGAAGAAACGCTGCACCGCAAAGCCGAGGTCGAAAGGGAGGTACGCCACTCCGGCGCGGTCCTTGAAAACAGCTCGGGCTCGCTCCTGGCCGGTGGGGGTGACGGTGGTCACCAGCAGCGGCAGGTCCGGGGAGAGGGCATGGGCCAGAGTGGCGGCGACGCCCACCTCGCCCACCGACACGGCGTGGAGCCACAGGGCGCCGCGCACCCCTGTCATCCCGGTCTCCCTGCCGAGCCGGCCCGGCAGCGTGGGGAGATAGTGACCGCCCCGGCGGGCGAGCAGGAAGGGACCCGCCGCCAGCAAGGCGGCTCCCGTCGCGAGCTGGTAGAGTCGCCAAAGGACGGATCGCATTTCGGAAGCAGTATAATGGCTGGTTTACCGGACTCCGGGAGAAGAGCATTCCCCTGGGCTAGACGTTTTTTCCGGCTGCTTCGTATACCAAGATGAACATGCTCGAGCTCGTCTACTCCAACCGCCAGCCGTCCAGCGCTCCCCTGCGGGCGCCCTGGGCCGATGCCACCGACCGCGATCTCCTGCTGGCGATGCGCGAGGGGGACGAGTCGGCGCTCAACGAGGTCATCAACCGCAAGACCAAGCCGCTCCTCCATCTCTGCCAGCGCATTCTCGGCGGCGACCTCGAAGAGGCCCGGGACATCGTGCAGGTGACCTTCTTCAAGATCTGGGAGAACCGGCAAAAGTTCGACGCCAAGTGGGCACCCAACACCTGGATCTATCGCATCGCCAGCAACCTCGCCATCGATCACCTGCGGTCGCGGAAGACCCGCGAGCGCAGCCAGGAGCCGGTGCGCCAGCACCTGCTCCACATGGCCGACGGACGGGCGCAGCGCGACCTGTCGCGGATGCAGCAGACCGAGCTCGGCACCCTCTTCCGGGAGCTGTCGGTCAACCTCTCCGAGAAGCAGAAGCTCGTCTTCCTGCTGCACGAGATCGAGGGTCTGTCATCGCCCGAAGTGGCGAAGATCATCGACTCGCGGGAGTCGACCGTTCGCAATCATCTGTTCATCGCCCGCCGGATCCTCCGTGAGGAGCTGCTGCGGCGATTCCCGGAGTACGCGGGCGGCTTCGGCCTGCCCGCCCGGCGGGAGGACGTTTAAGTGACCTGCCCCGATTGGAGCCGCCTCGCAGTCTTGCGGGATCAATTGCGGGACGACGAGCCCGAGGGCTGGACGGAGGCGCTGGAGCACCTCGACGATTGCCCGCGCTGCCGGCCCGAGGCCTTGAAGGCCGATCCCCTCCTGGTTTTCCGCCGGCTGCCGGCGGCCGAGCTGAACCCCGCCGCGGAACGCTCGGAAGTGGAGTCGATGCGCCTGGCCGTGGCGGCCATGCGCAATGCCCGCAACGCCGGCCGCCTGGAGTCGCGCCATCGTTTCGCCGGCTGGCGCCGCTGGGCCGCCGCCGCGGTGCTCGCCGTGGCCTCCCTGGCGGTGAGCCGCGACCGGCCGCCCGCCGCCGCCGGTGTTGCGGCCACCGTGCTGCCGCCCGCGGCGAAAGAGGCGACGGCGCAACCGGCAGCCCAGGAGCCGGCGGCGATCGAAGGGCTCAACCGTCCCGGCGCCCGCGTCTACCATATGGATGGCGAGGGGATCTCAGTGTTCATGATCGTCGACGAGAGCCTGGATGTCTGACCGGTGCGCCGATGATTCGTTTCTTCCCCAACGCCGGCTTCCACGGCGGCCCGGTCACCCGCGTTTCGGCCGCCACCAAACCTCGCGGTAAGATCCTGAGCCCTTCGGTGACGCGGTCCGTCCGCTCCCTGGTGAGCTTCCTCGCTGTGCTGATCCTGTCGTCGTCGCTGACTGCACAGCCGGCGGGGAAAGCCGCGCCGACGGGCTCCGCGGCATCCGCGACAGAGGTGGTGCTGCAGGCCTACACTCTTCGCCACCAGCGGGCCAGCGAGGCCGTGGCGTTGGTCTATCCTCTACTGTCGCGCAAGGGGACGGTCGAGCTGCAACCGGGGGGCAACACTTTGGTGATCCGCGACGTGCCGGCAGCCCTCAACCGCATCGTGCCGGTGCTGCGCAACTTCGACCACCAGCCGCGGCCGATGCGGCTGGAGGTGCTGATCGTGCGGGCAAGCCGCAACACCGTCTCGCCCCAGGTGCGGCATTCGGATCTGCCGGAGCAGCTGACCAAGCGTTTGCACGACCTGCTGGCCTACGACAACTTCGAGATGCAGGCGCAGGCGCAGCTCGGCGGAGTGGAAGGGCAGCCGGTAATCTATGAGTTGGGACAGGACTACAAGGTGAGCTTTCGCTTCGGAACCCTGATGGACGACCAGCGGGTGAAGCTCTCGAGCTTCCGCATCTCGCGGCGGGGAGAGGGGAAGCCGGAGACCAACCTGCTGCAGACCAACCTCACCCTCTGGTGCGACCAGACCATCAGCCTGGGGCTCGCCAAGAGCGAGGCGAGCCGCGAAGCGCTGATGGTCGTGCTGACCCTGCGCGAAGGCGACGCCCCACGCCGGTAACCCCTCAATCCAAGGAGACCTAGAGAGAAAGCATGCAGTTCATCTGTCGCGTAGGAACCCAGGACGGCCGGGTGCTGGAGGAGGTCTTTACCGCCAGCGACGAGACCGCTCTGCGCAGCGACCTGGGTAAGCTCGGCTACCACCTCTTCGAGGCGCGGCGGCGCGGCGCCCCGCGGCTTGCCATGCCCGGCCTCGGCCGGGGAGGCCGGCGGCGCATCCCGGTGCAGGACTTCATGATCTTCAATCAGGAGCTGGCGGCGCTGCTGAAAGCGGGCCTGCCCCTGCTCCAGACCCTGGATCTGATGCTGGAGCGCATGCACAATCAGCACTTCAAGGCCGTGCTCACCGACGTCCGCGACCGGGTCAAGAGCGGCGAGGATCTCTCCGAAGCTTTCGCCGCCCACGGCGATCTGTTTCCCCGCCTCTACCCGTCGTCGCTCAAGGCCGGCGAGAAGAGCGGCGAGCTCGAGCAGGTGATCCGCCGCTTCATCCGCTACATGAAGCTGGTGCTCGACGCCCGCCGGCGGGTGATCTCCGCCCTGATCTACCCGGCGGTCCTGGTCTGCCTGTCGATCGCCATGATCGCGGTCATGGCAATCTACGTGGTGCCCAAGTTCATGAGCTTTTTCACCGAGCTGGGCACGGACCTGCCGTTCCTCACCCAAGTGGTGCTGGCGATCTCCACCTTCGCCACCCAGAACTGGCCGATCATCCTCCTCGGGCTGGTGGTGGGCGGTCTCGCCCTCCGCTCGTGGGGCAACACGGACTCGGGCCGGCTGGCCCTGGACCGGCTGAAGCTGCGCCTGCCGTTCCTGGGGCCGGTGCTGCACCGTTTCGCGATGTCGGAATTCTGCCGCTCCCTGTCGACGTTGCTTGCCGGAGGCATCCCGCTGGTTCCCGCCTTCGAAATCGCCAACGCGTCGGTGGGCAATGCCTTCGTGCGCAGCAAGGTGGAGCCCACCATTCAGCTGGTGCGCGAGGGCAAACCCTTTTACTCCGCGCTGGAGGTGAGCGAGATCTTCACCGACATGTCGATCGACATGGTCAAGGTGGGCGAGGCGACGGGCTCGCTGGACGACATGCTGAGCAGCGTCTCGGACTTCCTGGACGAGCAGGTGGAAACCCGGATGCAACGGCTGTTGTCGCTGGTCGAGCCGATGATGCTGGTCTTCATGGGCGCCATCATCGCGATCCTTTTGATCTCGATCTATCTGCCCATGTTCTCCATGCTCGGTTCGTCGAAGTTCTAGCACCTTGGTGAAGGGGGATTTTCCCTCGGGCGATCGGCGAGCGCCGCGGTCGGTATTTTAGGAGTTTTTGCTTATGGCAGTGATCAACGCCCGCACGGGAGTGCAGGACAAAGAGCTCGAGGCGGAAACCGTCGAGCAGGCGCGAGCCCGCATCGCCCAGGAGCGGGTGGAGGCGGAGGCGTTCGCCGCCCGCTACGGCCTCGAGTTCGTGGACATGACGCATTTCCGCATCGACAACGACCTCTTCCGCCGCGTGCCGTTCGACATCATGCTGCGCTACGGCTTCATTCCCGAGGCGCAGCTCGACGGCCGGATGACGGTGGTGATGGCCGATCCCTCGGACGTGGTGAAGATCGACGAGATGGAGCTGCTCCTGGGCCAACCCGTCGAGGTCAAGGTCGGCGTGCGCTCGGCGATCGACGAGATCCTGCAGAAGTCGGAGAGCGCCCAGCGGGTGCTCGACGAGGCCAGCGAGGACTTCCGCATCCAGCTCGTGCAGGAGGACGAAGAGGGCGAGGAGGTCCTGTCGATCGACCGCATCACGGCCGACACCAGCCCGATCATCAAGCTGGTCGACTCCACCATGTTCAACGCCATCCAGCGCCGCGCCTCGGACATTCACATCGAGACGCGGGAGACCGAGGTGCTGATCAAGTACCGCATCGATGGCGTGCTCTACCAGGCCATGGAGCCGATCGACAAGCGGCACCACCAGACGATCATCAGCCGCATCAAGGTGATGTCGGAGCTCGACATCGCCGAGAAGCGGATCCCCCAGGACGGCCGTTTCAAGCTGCGCCTCAAGGGGCGGACGATCGACTTCCGCGTCTCCATCATGCCGTCGGTCCACGGCGAGGACTGCGTCATCCGTATCCTCGACAAGGAGTCGATGAACAAAGATTTCAAGAACCTGCGCCTGGACATCCTCGGCTTCGACGACGAGATGATGCGCAAGCTGCGCAAGTTCATCCGCGAGCCTTACGGCATGGTGCTGGTCACCGGCCCCACCGGCTCGGGCAAGACGACGACGCTCTACGCCTGCCTGTCGGAGATCCAGTCCTCCGAGGACAAAATCATCACCATCGAGGATCCGGTGGAGTACCAATTGCGGGGCATCACCCAGATCCCGGTCAACGAGAAGAAGGGGCTGACCTTCGCCCGCGGCCTGCGCTCCATCCTGCGGCACGACCCGGACAAGGTGATGGTGGGCGAGATCCGCGACCCGGAGACGGCGCAGATCGCCATCCAGTCGGCCCTCACCGGCCACCTCGTGTTCACCACCGTGCACGCCAACAACGTGGTGGACGTGCTGGGCCGCTTCCTCAACATGAACGTCGATCTCTACAACTTCGTCTCGGCGCTCAACTGCGTCCTGGCGCAGCGCCTGGTGCGCAAGATCTGCCTGCACTGCAAGCAGCCGGTCCAGGTCTCCCACCAGGTGCTGGAGGAGAGCGGACTCGACCCAGCGATATACTCCAGCTTCACCTTCCACGAAGGCCGGGGCTGCATCGAGTGCAACGGCACCGGGTTCCACGGCCGGGTGGCCGTCTCCGAGCTGCTGGACCTGTCGGACCACATTCGCGAGCTGATCCTGGACCGCCGGCCGGCCTCGGAGATCAAGCGCGCGGCGAAAGAAGAAGGGATGACCTTTCTGCGCGAGTCGGCGCTCGAAATGGTTTTCCGGGGAGTGACGACTCTGCGTGAGATCAACAAAGTCACCTTCGTCGATTAGCTCGCGCAGCGGCAGGGGCGCCTGGTGGAGCCGGTTGCTGGGCTTCGACCCCATTCCCGTGCCGCCGCACGTCTTCGCGCTCGACGGCGAGCGGCTGCGCTACGGCCAGCTCCTGCACGATCGCCACGGCTTCCGCCTGCGCAACTTCCGCCAGGTGGCGCTGCCGCGCGATCCGTTCCAGCACGGCCCGCTGGGCGGTCCGCCGCGCGATGCCGCGGGCTTCCGGGAGCTGGTGGCTGGCCTGGTGAGGGGAATCCCCGGCGGCGTCAAGGAAGCCTCGCTGGTGCTCCCCGACACCTGGCTGCGGGTCACTTTCAGCGAGAGCGGCGAGCTGCCGCCGGCGGGCGAGGCCCTGGACGAGGTGCTGCGCTGGAAGCTGAAGCGGCTCGTTCCCTTCCGGGTGGACGAGTTGCGCGTCAGTGCCGCCGAGGTGGCGCCGCTGCCCGGGCAGGAGGAGCCCCGCCGGCTGCTGCTGGGCTTCGCCGTCGAGCAGCTGCTCACCCAGGTGGAGGACGCCTTCAGCGCCGCCGGGGTGCGCCTCGGCCAGATCTCCAACGTCAGCCTGTCGCTGCTCGCCGCCACCGATCCGCCGCCGGGAGGCGGCTTCGCGGCGCTGATGGTGGTGGAGGACGAGGGCTACACCCTCGTCTTCTCCCGCGGCGGCGAGCCCGTGCTCCACCGCTACAAGGGGTTTGCCGGCGCGCTGCCCGAGGACTCGCGGGGAAACTTCGTGGGCCGCGACCTGAGGCTCACCCGCAACTTTCTCGACGAGCACTTCCCTGGCGCTCCCCTGGGGTCCGTCCTGCTGCTGGCGCCGCCGGAGGTCGAACCGACCTGGATCGACCGGCTGGAAGAGGGGCTGGGGGCACCGGCGGCGCCGCTCGACGGCCGGCATCTACCGCCCCTGCGCGCCGAGGACGCGGGCGTCCCCTCCTGGCGCGACCTCGCCCCCATGCTCGGGGCGGCACGGCGGGAGGTGGCATGAGCACTGCGAATCCCGACCACGGCGACCTTTCCTTCGCCGTGCCCCCGGCCCCGCTGCGCCCGGTCTCTGCTCCGGCGCCGACTCCAGGCGGCAATCCGCGGGCCGACTCGCTCAACCTTGCCGGCCGGCCCTTTGGCAACCGCCGGCCGGTGGTGCGGATCTCGCTGCTGCTCTGGTTGCTCGGCCTGGCGTTGCTGTTGAGCAACGTCTTCGTGTTCCGGAGCTACCTTTCCGACTCCGCCGACAAGCGGGCCAAGATCGCCCACGGCGAAGAAGAGTTCCTACGCCAGCAGAAAGACGTCCAGGATCTTCAGAACCGCCTCAACGGCTACGACCTGGTGCGGCTCAACGATCAGATCGACTTCCTGAACACCCAGATCGACGCCCGGACCTTCTCCTGGAGCCTGTTGATCGACCGCCTCGCGGATACGCTGCCCCATGACGTACGCCTCGGCCACTTGACACCGCTGACCGGCGCCAGGGCCAAACGGGAGACCCAGCGCGACCGACGGCAGCAGGGCGAGGTGGAGTTGCAGATCAGCGGCCAGACGAGACGCGACGAAGAGCTCTCCAGATTCGTAGACAATTTGTTCGCGCATCCCTCCTTTCGGGATCCGAACCTGCTGCAGGAGAGCCAGGTCGACACAGGAGAACCGCTGGTGAAGTTCGAGGCGACCGTGACGTATCTGCCGGGAGGAACGCCCCACAGGGTGGAGGTGGACGACTCGCCGGCCGGCGCTCCACCAACGGTGAAGAAGAAGACCGCCACGACCGCCAGGACGACCACCAGGACCACTCTCACCGCGACTCCTGCTCCGGGAGGCCGGCCGTGAGGTCGCGCAGCGGAATCTGGCGCCAGCGCCTGTGGATCTGGGTGCCGGCGTTGATTTTCTTCCTCGCCAATGCCGTCGCTTTCTCCGTCTACAAGCTCGGCTACGCCGGGCAGGTGGCGAAGCTCGACGACGACATCCACGCTCAGGAAGCAAGGCACCGCGAGCTCAACGGCCAATACCAGCAGCTCAAGGCCATGATCGCCCGGGTGAAGACCAACCAGGAGCAGGTCCAGCAACTGTATGCCGATCGCTTTTCCACCCGCAGCCGCCGCCTGACCAGCGTCACTCAGGAGGTCAAGGAATTGGCGCGGCAGGCGGGCCTCACGCCTCGCGCCCTCAGCTACCCGGAGAAACAGATTCAGGAGTACGGCCTCATCAAGCGCTCCTTCATCTTCTCGGTGCAGGGGCCCTACCCGGCGTTACGGAAGCTCATCAACCTGCTGGAGATCTCGCATTCCTTCATCTCCATCGAGGAGCTCAGCGTCACCAGCAACAGTGAGGGGCCCGAGCTGAGGATCGATCTGACGCTCTCGACGCTGTTCGCGATGACTGCGGGCGACGGCGAAGCGGCATTGCCCGGGACACCGGCAGCTCGGCCTTCCACCCGCCGGCCCACGGCGGCGGGAGGCGCCTCATGAACGGCGGCTCGCGGCAGAAGGCGCTGTTGATCGTCCTCGCCTGCCTGGCGGCGTTCGCCGGTTGGCACTACCTCCGTCCCTTGCTGGGCTTCGGTGGCCCGGACGAGGGCGCACCCGCCGCCGCGGTCCGTGCCCCTGGGGCGGAGCCGGGCGATGAGCCTGGCCCGGCCCGCCCGCGACCCACTCGCGAGAGCCACACGGCCCGCCCGGGAGACCGGGTGGTGGTGTTGAAGATGGCGAGCCTCGACCACATCCCGACCGATGCGAAGGCGGGACGCGACCCCTGGCGGTTCGTGGATCCGCCGCCCCCGCCACCGCCCCCGGTCCACATCCCCACCGCCGCGGAGCTGCGGGAGATGGAGCTGGCGCGGCAGCGTGCGGCCGCAGCAGCCGCAGCAGCCGCCGCGGAGGCCGCCAGGCTGGCGGCCATTCCCAAGCCACCGGAGTTCACCCTGGAGTACCTGGGCAATTTCGGTCCGCCGTCAAAAAAGATCGCCGTGTTCACCAACGGCAAGCGGATCGTCAACGCCCAGGAGGGACAAGTGCTCGACAAAGATTTCATCGTCGCCCACATCGGCTACGAGTCCGTGGACATCAAGTTCGTCAAGTTTCCCGAAGTGCAACCGAAGCGTATCGGCCTGCGCCGGCATTAGCTCGGAGGACTATTCCACAATGCCCAAACTCATCGCCCGGACGTCCCTCTCCCTGCTTCTGCTCGCGTTCCTGGCCGGCTGCACCACTCACCAGGCCTACCGCCAGGGAGAGGTGTCGACCCAGCTCGGAAACTATGACGACGCCGTTCTGCACTTCATGAAGGCCGCCACTGAAGACCCCAGCAATCTCTCCTACAAGGCCGCGCTCATCCGCGCCAAGATCAGGGCCTCGCAGTTCCACTTCGAAAAGGGGCAGGAGTTCGAAAAGGCCGGCGTCGTCGAACGCGCGCTGGTCGAATACCAGCAGGCGGTGCAGCTCGATCCCACCAACCAGTATGCCAAGGCGCAGCTCGAGCACGTCCACAAGCTCTACCTCGCCCAAAGGGCGAACAAGGGCGGTTACGAGACGATCGAGCAGATGAAGCAGAAGAACCGTGGCGCGCGTCCCCAGCCGCCGGTGCTCAATCCACGCTCCAACCAGCCCATCTCCCTCGAGTTCCCGCAGCCGGTGTCGCTGTTCTCCATCTATCGCGCCCTGGGCCAGGCGTTCGGGATCAACATCCTGTTCGACCCCAATTTGCGCGACCAGGAGATCGGTCTCGACCTCAAGGACGTCACCGCCCAAGCGGCCCTCGAGACCCTGATGCGCACCGCCGGCCACTTCTACAAGGTGATGGACGAGCATTCCATCATCATCGCGCAGGACACGCCGCAGAACCGGCGTACCTACGAGGACCTCGTCATTCAGACCTTCTTCCTCTCCAATGCCGATGTCAAAGAGACGCTGACCATCCTGCGCAGCCTGATCGACGCCCGCAAGATCGCCGTCAACGACCAGTTGAACGCCATCATCCTGCGCGACACCGTGGACAAGGTGAAGGTCGCCGAGCGCATCATCGAATCCAACGACAAGGCCAAGGCCGAGGTGGTGATCGACGTCGAGCTGCTGCAGATCAACAGCGGCCGGCTGCGTGAGCTGGGAACCGCTCTCTCCTCTTATTCCGTGAGCCAGAGCCTGAACTTCGGCGGGACCAGCACCAACAACAGCAGCGGTTCCGGCACCTCTTCGTCACCGCCGGTGCGCCTCTCGGATCTGCAGTTCATCAACCAGAGCAACTGGCTGCTGAGCATTCCGAGCTTCGTCTACAACTTCATCAAGAGCAACACCGACGCCCAGCTCCTGGCCAAACCTCAGCTCCGCATCTCGGAGGGCGAGAAGGCGAGCCTGGTCATTGGCGACAAAATCCCCATTCCGCTGACCACCTTCAACACCCAGAACGCCGGCGCCACCGGCGGCATCGTGCCCATCACCTCCTTCCAGTACCAGGACGTCGGCATCCGCATCGACATGGAGCCGCGGGTGCACCACAACCAGGAGGTGACGCTGAAGATCAAGGTGGAGGTGTCGAACCTCAACGGCAACGTCGCCGGCTCGGGCGGCCAGAGCCAGCCCATCATCGGCACCCGCACCATCGATTCGACGATCCGCTTGCAGGACGGCGAGACGAACTTTCTGGCCGGTCTGATCCGCAGCGACCTGACCGACTCCGACCAGGGGATCCCCGGCCTTTCGGACATCCCGATCATCGGCCGCCTGTTCTCCAACAAGCACACGGAGAATCAGCGGACGGACGTCATCCTGACGTTGACCCCCCACATCATCCGCGATGCCGAGATCACCGAGGAGGACCTGCCGCCGATCTGGGTGGGCACCGAGGCCAACATCAGC
>DATIOS010000447.1:0-1784 GCA_035472915.1 Thermoanaerobaculia bacterium | reverse complement strand
GCAGGGTACTTGATGGCCGCGGCCAGGCCGGTCATGGCCCCCGCCAGGATCGCGTCGCGTCTTCCATGGCGCCCGTCGCGCGCCCCCTCGGCAAAAATCAGGGCTGCCAGCACGAAGAAGGCCGCCAGCGGATTGACGTTGACGATCGTGCTGCGGGCCACGAGGGCCGGTACCCACGCCGCGAGCCAGGCGGCGAAGAAGCCGGCTGCCGGGCCGGCGAGACGCCGGGCGAGCAGGCCGGTCAATAGCACCACGCCGAGGGAGAAGAACAGCGTTACCAGCCGGCCGATGACGACGAGGTCCACCGGCTCCAGGATGTCGTAGTACCGAGGCGGGCTGGGCGACAGGTCGTCGCTCAGCGGGTGGCCGTGGATGGCGGCGTAGACGGGGGACCAGGCGACGGCGGCTCCGGCGACCAGGTAGAGGGTGAGCGAGCCGTAGTAGTAGTTGTCCGGCTCCCAGGTCCGCTTCGCCAGGAGGTGGAGCGCGTGGTGAAGGACGTGCCCTTCGTCCACGTAGCTCATATAGGGGAGGCCGGCGGGAAGGGCCGGCAGGCGCAAGGCGGCGGCGAGGACCAGGAGGGCGCATATGGCGGCCAGAGATTTCCAGCGCATTCTATGAATTAGTACGAAAAGCGCGGCCGTTTCGTTGGACCGGGAGCGCGGTTACGGCTTTGCGCGGTAGAATGCTATCTATTGCATGTTGAATCCAAGCAGCTTCGAGCAGCGCCCGACGGACGAAGAGCTCCGGCTTTTCCTCGACCGGATCGGCCGCAGGTTGGCGGATCATCCGCCGGGCCTGGATCCGGAGGCCCACCGGCAGAGGGTGGCGGGATTGGTGCGGGCTGTGGGAGAGGCCAACCACTATCATCTCCTGAGCATCCCTCCGACCGCCAAGGCGCAGGAGGTGCACGAAGCCTACGATCAGATCGCCCGGCTGGTTCACCCCGCCAATGCCGGGCGCCTCGGTCTCGCCGGGCGGGAGGGCGTGCTGGAGATGCTCTTCGAGCGGCTCACCCTGGCTTACCTGACCCTCATCCAGATCGATCGGCGCAAGGTCTACGACCGGAATCTCGATCCGGGAGTGTGGGGATCTGCCGGTTCGGGGGCCGCTCCGGAGCAGCGCCGCGAGGAAGTGCGGGAGGTCGCCCAGAGTTACTACCAACGGGCGATGGCGCTGGTCGCCGATCACGATTACCACTTTGCCATCGAGCTGCTGCAACAGGCCGTGCGGGTCGACGACAGCCGGCCCGAGTACCTTGTCCTCCTGGGCACCTTGCAAGCGAAAAACTCCCGCTGGTTGCGAGTGGCCGCCGAGAACCTGGAGCGGGCCACCAAGCTGGGCTCACGGGATACCGAGCTGCCGGCGCTGCTGGCGAGGGTGCGGGAGCGTCTCGCCGCCGGCGAGGCCCTGCGGCCGCCCACCGCGGACAGCGATTCTTCCTCCGAGGCACGGCGGATGGGCGTGGACGGATCGGAGGTGGAGGTTCTGAATCCCGACGGCGAGGAGCTCGACGTGCCGTGGCCGATGCCAAAAAAGCGGAGCCGGCGGTAGAGTACAATCACCTTGCTGGAGAGCGTCGAGCAGGACGCGGACCGGCCGCGAGGAGCGGCGCACGTCCACCCGGTGGTACGGGTCGCGGATGTTGCCCTCGACGCGCTCGTCCTCGTCGTACCACTCGTCCATGGCGTTCCAGTAGAAGCCGGCGTAGCCCTTGAGCCAGCCCGCCTCGTCGTTCGGCTCCGGGTAGGCCCAGATCGCGTTCTCCGCGACCTGGCCGCCCG
>DATIOS010000446.1:0-6308 GCA_035472915.1 Thermoanaerobaculia bacterium | reverse complement strand
TAGCTGCCGAAGACCTCGTCGCCGCCGAGGCCGGAGAGGACGACCTTGAGACCCGCCTCGTGCGCCGCGCGGCTCACCATGAAGGTGTTGAAGCCATCGATGCTCGGCTGGTCCATGGCGGCGAGTGCGTCCCGCCACAGGCCGGGGAAATCCGCTCGTCCCACCCGGCGCTCGACGTGCCGGGTGCCAAGCGAACGCGCCACCTGGGCGGCGAGGGGCGCCTCGTCGCGGGCCGTGCCCGCCAGCACGTCGAAGCTGAGGGTGAAGGTGGCCGGCGGCTCCGGTAGGTGGCGACAGGCGAGGGCCGCGATCAATCCCGAGTCGAGGCCGGCGGAGAGGAAGACGGCCACCGGCACGTCCGAGACCAGGTGGGCGGTCACCGAGTCCTCGACGGCCTGTTCTGGCGTCATCGCCGGGAGATCCACGGGCTCCTGGGGGCGCGGCTCGCCGACCGCGCCGTTCTGGATCAGGAGATAGTGCCCCGCCGGAAGCGCCCGCACCGCCCGGCGCAGCGTCAGCGGCTCGGGAACGGAGCCCCACAGGAGGAAGCCCGCGAGGCCCGCCGGATCCACCTCGCGGGAGGTGGCGCCGCCTGCCTCCAGCGCCTTCACCTGGGAGGCGAAGCGTAGACAGCGCCCGTCCATGGCGAGGTAGAGCGGCTTGATTCCCAAGGGATCGCGGGCCAGCAAGAGGCTCTTGTCGCGGTCGTCCCAGATCGCTAGGCCGTACATCCCTCGCAGGCGGCCGAGCATGGCCGCGCCTTGCCGGGCATAGAGGGCAAGGACGACTTCGGTGTCGCTGTGCGAGTGGAATGCCACGCCTTCGCCTTCCAGCTCCCGGCGCAACTGCCTGAAGTTGTAGATCTCGCCGTTGATGACGATGTGGAATCGCCCGTCCGCCGACGCCATGGGCTGGGCGCCCGTCTCCGACAGGTCGAGGATGGCGAGGCGGCGGCTGGCCAGTGCCACGCGGCCGTCGCTCGAAGCCCAGGCTCCGGCGCCGTCCGGTCCGCGGGCCGCCATGGCGTCGCGGGTGCGCAGCAACTCGTCGCGGTCGATCGGGAGCGCGCCGTCCGAGAGGCGGAGAATGCCGTTGATACCGCACATGGCTTAAGCCGCCACCAGCCTTTCCAGGAAAGGCTCCAGCCGCTGCCGGAAGCGATCCACTCCAAACTCCCGCTCCCAGCGCTCGCGACCCGCCCAGCCCATCCGGCGGGCGGCGCCGGCGTCGTGGAGCAGGCGGGCCAGGGTCCGGGCCAGCGTCTCACGGTCGTCCGGATCGACCAGCAGGCCGGTCTGGTCTTGGACGACGATCTCCTCCGCGGCGGTCCCCAGCGCGGCGAGGACCGGGCGTGCGGCGCGCATCGCCTCCAGGTAGACAAGGCCGAAACCTTCTCCCCGGCTGGGCATGACGAAGACCGCACAGCTCCGGTAGAGCTCGGCCAGGGTCGCCTCGCTGGTGAAACCGGCAAAGACCACGGCTGAGCCGACCCCGAGGTACGCGGCCTTCTCCTCGAGCCGGCGGCGGTCGTTGCCTTCGCCCGCCACTACCAGGCGGGCATTGGGGCACAGCCCGAGGAGCTTCGGCAGTGCTTCGAGGAGCTGGTCGTGACCTTTATAGCGCTCGCGCGCATCCATTCGCCCGACGATCAGGAGGAAGCCGCGTCCGACCCGCCCGACGAGGGACACGTCGACCGTCCCCTCGGCCTGCCGGTCTTCCAGGGCGAGCGGGACGACGTCTGTGCCCGCGAGCTCGGGGCAGAATGGCAGGGCCCGCTCCAGGGTGTGGTGGGAGATGGCGAACCTCACGGTGGCCCGGGCCAGCGCCCGGCGCCGGTCCCACTGCAGGGGATGCCAAACTTCAATGCCATACAACGGCAGGAGATAGGGAGCCCGCAGGAAACCCGGCAGATAGGTCTGCGCCCGTGCCGGCCCCAGGAGATCGAAGACGTAGGCCTCCCGGCGATTCTCCAGCTGCCGCTTCCAGACATGGAACGCTAGTGCCCGCGCGTCGCCGCCGAAGTCCCTGGCGGGGAGGGCAGGCAGGGCCGAGTTTTCATTGGAGGGTCCGCCGTTCAGCGTAAGGAGATGCAGGGCGATACTCCTCTCCCGGGCGAAGACCGCGCATGCGCCGGCCAGCAGCCTTCCGGCCACGGCCCGGCCGCCGCCGTCCAGTCCGAGACCGGCGGAGACAAAAACGAGATCGCGTGGCGGCTTCATGGCTTTGCTGAAAGGATAATCTCTGAGTGCTCCAGGCGGGCTCCGCCCCCTTCGGTGTACATCCGTGATGACACCTCGGGGTAGGGCGGCGCGACGTAGCCGCCCGGGTTTCGCCCGACCGTTATCGGGCTGCCGCCGTCCTCAGCGCCCGCGCTGGCGCCGTAGACCGATGGCGAAGCGGGATCAGAATCTCGCGGTCCAGCTCAGCGGCCACCGACTGGCGCAGCAGGGTGATGGAGACGACCAGCCGCAGCCGGCCCTTCTCCCGCAGCACCTTGCCAGTCCAGCCCCGGAACGGGCCGTCCATCACCTCAACCTCGTCGCCGACCTCTATATAAGGAAGGCGAACGAGGGGGGCTCCCGACAGTTGCAGCCGCCACAAGCTCACCAGCTCCTTCTGAAACTCTTCCTGGTCGAGCACCGGCAGCACCTGGACCAGCAGGTTGCTCCGCAGCGCTTCGAGCCGCGCCGCGGCCGCGCCGCGGAAGAAGAGATATCCCGGGAACAAGGGAAGACTGGAGACCAACGTGCGTCCCGCCCTGAGCCTCTGTTTCTTCGTTTGGGGGAGATAGAACCCCACATCATGGCTTGCCAGGTGGCGCGCCAGCCCCTTCTCCTGGCGGCTGCGGACCCAGGCCACCCACCAGGGGTGCTCGCCGGGCGTCAGCTCAAACAGATAGGAAGGAGAAAGATCGACTTCAGGCTTCAGGATGGGCACGGGCGTATACGGCTCTGCTACGGATCGACCACCGGTCCAGCGACAAGTTTTCCACAGGGCGCCGAGCGATTGTTGCAGAACGGGCTGCTGGAGGCAAGCCAGCGTCGGGAAATCGGAAAAACCAGGCGGAAATGCCCGAGCCTACGGCTTGCGGGGCCTTTTCGCCGCGGTCAGCGCCTGGCGAGCCCGCAGCAGCTCGGAGAGGTGCTCGCCGATCCAGCGCTCGGCCCGCCCGAGATTGCGATACAGCCGCTCCCGGCGACGGAACTCGGGTGTGTGGAAGAGGCGCTTGCCGCCCCGCACCTCGGGTGGCATGTCGGCGTGGAGGAGCTCGTGGTGGACCACGGCCTCCACCACGTAGCGCGGGACTTTGGGGTCGTCCAATACCCGGTGGACGCGGATCAGCTTGTCTTCATAGGAGTAGCTGCCGAGCTGGAGGGTCGAAGTCCGGTGGCGGCGACAGCTCTGCGCGCCGCCCATCGCGGCCTTGCCCCAGGAGATGTCGACCGCCAGCCGGCCCTCGAAGTAGCGCCCGTTGAGATCGTCCCGGAGCTCCCGCAGGTCGAGGGTCGATCCCACGGGCGTGAGCCGAAGCCGGCGAATGCGGGCGGTGGCGCGGTGGGCCGTAAAGTGCTCGCGGATCACCGCCAGCGCTTCGCGCGCCCGGTCGCTTCCCCGCTTGCTCTCCACGAAGGTGGCGACCGCGGCGAGAACCTCCTCCGGCGCCTCGGTGAAGGAGTGGTGGATGCGCAGCTCCAAGGGCGCCCGGTTGGTCACCCGGCCGGACCGTACGCTGAGAATGGTCCGCTGGTTATCCGTCAGCTCCAGGGAGCGAAGCCGGCCGCCGGTCAGCCGGTTCAGGCGGCGCAGGAGGTCGAACCGCGGCGCGTTGGGGACCGGGACGAGGATCGGCTGCATCGCCCTGCCGGCCGCCGGCACCGGCTGGGAGCTGAACAGCTCGAGCTGCACGGGCGATCGCCCGGCGGACCGCTGGACGGGGCGAGCCGCCGATCGCAGGGGTCTCGGGCTGTTCATTCTCGGTTCGGAGCGCGCCGGCAGCCTGGTGGACAAGGAACCCTCCCTCGGGAGCAAAAAACTGTAGCACAGCGGATTCGCCGCCGGGTGCCACAAGTCCCATGCCAACTCATTCGAGCCGCCAACGCTCTCCCACCGCCAGGATGTGCACCCGCTCCCGGTCCGCCCCGCTCTCCTCCACCACTCGGGCCAGCACCTTCGGAGCTAGGTCGGCGGGCTCGTCCGTCAAGTTGAAGCAGCCCCAGTGCATGGGGATCATGGCCCGGGCTCCGAGATCGAGAAAGGCCTGGTAGCCCTCCGCAGGATCGGCGTGCTGGTAGCGCATGAACCACCGCGGCTCATAGGCGCCGATCGGGAGGAAGGCGACGTCGAGCGGGGCGAAACGCCGGCCGATCTCGGCGAAGCCGTGGTAGTAGCCCGAGTCGCCGGCAAAGTAGTAGCGCCGCTCGCCGGAGTCCAGGAGCCACGAGCACCAGAGGGTGGAGTTGCGCGCCATCCTGAAGCGATTGGACCAATGCTGCGCCGGCAGGCAGGTGAGGGTCCACCGTCCATGACGAGCGCTCTGCCACCAGTCGAGCTCCACGACGTTTTGCCGCCCTCGGTCGCGAAACCACTTCGCCAGCCCCAAGGGAACGAACCAGGGCATCGCCGCTGGCAACCGGCGCACGGTCCAGGAATCCATGTGATCGTAGTGATTGTGAGAGAGCACGGCGAACGCCCCCTCCGGGATGCTATCTAGAGGAATGCCCGGCGGGCTCAGACGCTTGGGAAGAAGGGCGCGAGCTCCCCAATGGGGATCGGTCAACACGACGTCCCCGCCGTCCTGAATGACGAACGTCGAGTGCCCCACCCAGGTCGCCGATGGCGGCTGACCCACATCCTTTAGATACGCGCCGTCGTTGGCCACCACGGGGATGTCCAGCGGGCGCTTCTTGTCGTACGGGGTTTTCTCCAGCTGCCACCGCAGCAACGCGGAGAATCCGACCGGGAAAACTCCCCACGGATTGAAGAAGTGCCCCGGGGCGCCGTGGGGGGCGTAGAGGGAGTCAGGGGAGGGCGCTGGCATCACGCGGCGAACCGGACGATTTCAAGCTCCGTTCGCACATCAGCTTCCCTGAGGATCTCGTCCACTCTCTCCATGACGGGGTCCTCGAGGAGGTACTCGGCGCAGCGCTGACACTCTAGAACTGGAAGAGCCTTCACGATAACGATCGTGGTCTCGCTCACCTTGAACGGCAGGTCGGTCTGAGCTCGGACCATCTCCGATCCGCAAACTTGGCATTTCATGGCTTTACCGCCTTCTTCTCAGATCCGCCGACCACTCTGCCGGGTCCGGGCGGTACGCAGTCACGATCCGCACGTTCTGCTCGGGAACGTCCGTGGCGAACAGGACGTGGAAGACATCACCTTGGATTTGAGCATGAACAAGGTAGCTGGGGAGGTATTTGTCTTCCGGGTAGCTTTCGATGATCTCGAAACTCTCCACAATCCTAAGGATACTCTCTCTGGCTATGGACCGACCCTTCAGGCGCATGTTGACGTGGTAAGTCCAAAGGACCTGCCCCCGTTTGACGCTGACCTGGATGAACCCGAGTGGATCCTTCGGCACGATCCGTTTGGCGGTCATTCTCTAGTAACCCGTCAAGGAGGTTATCAGGACGAAACTCCAGCTGTCTCCCTGTCACCTATGGGAATGCCTGCCCGTGATATCGGAATGCTAGTAAAATCGTCGTTGGAAGGTAAGAGAAATGATCCTTTCCGATCTTTTGCAGGATCAGAATCCATGGTGGCGCGACGACGCGATGCGCCGGGCGAGAGGATATCCCGTTCGGCGGGAGCTGCAGCCGAAGATCCTGAACCTGATCCTGCGGAAGGATGACCGGCGGGCCATCCTCCTACTGGGTCCCCGGCGGACCGGCAAGACGGTTTTGCTTCTGCAACTGGCCGACGACCTGCTCCAGTCGGGCTGGCCTGCTCAGAATCTCACTTACTTCGATTTCTCAGACGCTCGGATCACCGGAGTCGTCACAGCTCGGGAGGTAGTGGACGCTGAGCTGGTTGGCTTGAACCTTGCCTATCCTCGAGTCTTTCTTCTCGACGAGATCCGGAGAGCCCCGAACTGGGATCTCTGGTTGAAGCAAGCCGTCGATGCCCGCGCAGGTCGGATCGTGGCGACGGACTCTGCGGCTCGGCCCCTGCGGAACGGCTCGCGTGAGTCGGGCCTGGGCCGGTGGGACGAGATCTATTTGGAAGGACTCAACTTTCGAGAATTCATTCAACTCCACGGCGGCCGAGGAGCGGAGGTCGAGACCATCTTGTGTCGCTCTCCCAACCTC
>DATIOS010000445.1:0-3796 GCA_035472915.1 Thermoanaerobaculia bacterium | reverse complement strand
GGCGACGGCAAAGAGGACGACCGAGGCCGTGAATACCGAGTCGTCAGGCTCGGCAGGCCGGCTGCTCAAAGGCAGCACCGGTCCCGTCATTTGGCCGGAGGAAGTGAGGCGCCGGGCCACAATGCCAGGCACGCCGGACCGTCTCCAGCCAGCCAGGAACCCGTTACCTCGGACATTCCAGACCCATTCAGCACCGGCCCCGCCCATCGGAAATGGCTTGCGCGGGTCGGGCAGGCCGTGCAGGGTGAGGTGGTTCCGATAGAAGCCTTGAGAGAAGGAGAAAAACCTCTCCCAGAGGACGTCGAAACCTTTCGGGGTCGCTGTTACAGCGCTCAGGAACGCAGAGCCTGGGCTCGCAATCAATACCTGCGAGGCGTCTGTGGGCTCGCCGCTGGCGGCGAAATGGCGAGAGGCAATCTCCGACGGCAGAAAGCCCCGATAGTCCCAGGCAATCTCGAAATCTCCGCCTGGCTGAACGCCCAGCAGAGGGCTATTGGGATGCTGGTCACCCAGCAGGGTATCGACACGGGCCTCCGGACCCAGCGGCGCCGGCTGAGCCGCGAGCCCGCGCGGGCCGGCCGCGCCGAGCCAGGCCGAGCCGAGGAGAAGAACGAGAGCGAAACGCATTCTGTTCATGGTGCTCCTCCCGGAGAAACCATTTCATTGCGCCGCGAACCGCCGGACGAAAATAGCGCTGGACTCCAGGTCGGGCACTTTGGCTGCCCAGGTGACGAGCCAGGAGCTTCCCAACGTTGCGACGCTGCCGGCAAAGGGCTCCTGGAAGCGGTCGCTGACCGCGCTGCTCAGACTCTCCGGCGGTCCCAGGGGCAAGCCGTGCGAGTTGAAGAGCTCGATTTGAAGATTGGGGTGGGGCGGATCGCCCAGGATCTCGAACCAGAGCAGCAGCAGATTTCCTCGCTTGTCGACGGCTGCGGAGAGCGGGGCGAAGGTGCCGAGGTAGGTCACCGCCGGAACCTCGGGCCCCGAGGCATGGCCGGCGGCGTCGAAGAAGCGCAGGTAGAGAGTGTTGTCGAGCTTCCAGGCCACGGCGAAGCCGCCGCCGGGGGTCGCCGCCACTACATAGTCCACTCCCAGGATGGGTGCCGTCCCATTCGGTCCCGCTGGCAGGGAGTTGAGATCGAAGTCGATGCCCATCGGTTCAAAGGAGCCTTTGAAGAAGCGCGCCCGCAATACCGGCCGCGGCGTGTCGTCCGGCGGCCGCACGGTGGTGCCGCGGATGACTCCCACGAAGCCGCCGCTGCTGAGCGGCGTCACCCAGGGCGTCGTAGCCTCCAGGGGCCGCACGTTGATCCGCCGCTCCTGCAGCGTCGGCACGCCGTTGGGCGACACCTTCCGCAACTCAAGCGTTTCGAAGGAAAAGTAGCCGCCTACGAGCCCGTCTCCAGCGAGGAACCACATGTACGGCAGGAAGGGCTTGCCGACCTTCAGTGGCTTGCTGCCCAGCGGCGCACCGCGGGCATCCAAATGGCGCGTGTAAAAAGTCGGCGGCAGCGTGTCGTTTTCGATGTGCCAGAGAACGTCGTAGCCCTTCCCCGCCTTGGTGACGGCATCCACTTGCGGCCAGAATCCCTCGCCTCCAAGCACGCGCTGCGCAGCGTCCGTCGGCTGGCCCGCGGCGTTGAAGTGGCGCGCGAAGATGGATGCCGGCTGGTCTCCGCCGTAGTCCCAGGCGATCTCGAAGGAACCGTCGCGCTGGACTTCCAGCTTGGGATTGGCGGGAAACTGATCGCCCGCGAGGGTGTCGACTCGTACTTCCGGGCCGAGGGGCGCCGGCTGAGCTGCGGCGCCGTGGGGACCCGCAGCGAGCCATACCGTGCCGAGGCAGAGAGCAAATTGGGTTCGGTTCATTCGACAACTATATAGCATGAAAGCATAGAGACCCAAAGAGACACGAGGGACGTCGAGGGACGGGCATCCTTCGTACCCTTGAGGTCCTTGCTGTCCTTGAGTCTGCGGCACGGTTCTTGCTCAGTGTCTCCTACCGAGTAGTAACACGCGGTGCCGGCAGCAAACCTGCTACATCTCCCGGCACCCTCGAAACACTGAGGAAAACCTTATGAAGACAATGCGCACCCTGTTCCTCTCGCTGATCCTTCTGGGCGTCACCGCCGGGACAGGATTTGCCGCCACCTCGATCTCGGCGGGAATCCGCATCGGCCCGTCGGGCCACGCCTCGGTGGACGTCGGCTTTTTCTATGACGATCTTGCGACCTATGGAAATTGGGTCGAGCGGCCGAATTATGGCTGGGCCTGGAGGCCGCACCGCGTAGCGAGCTCCTGGCGCCCCTATCAGGCCGGCCACTGGGTATGGACGGACGAGGGCTGGACCTGGATTTCCGACGAGCCCTACGGTTGGGCGACCTACCACTATGGGCGCTGGTACGACGATCCCGACTACGGCTGGGAATGGATTCCCGGCGACCAGTGGGCTCCGGCCTGGGTTGCCTGGCAGGAGGGAGACGACTACGTCGGTTGGGCGCCTCTGCCGCCGTCGGTCGACTTCCGGCCGGGTATCGAGCTGAGCGTTTCGCTCGCGCCCGAGCTCTACATCTTCGTGCCGGAGCGCCAGTTCCTGGCGCCGCGGCTCAGCGGCTACTTTGCCCCACGCGCCGATTGCGTGAGGCTCTACCATTCCACCCGCAACATCACGCGTTACAACGTCGTCAACAACCGGGTCTTCAACCAGGGTGTACAGGTCGACCGTCTCCAACGGGTGGTCGGGCGCCCCGTGCCCCGTTATCAGATCGCCGATTTGAACGCCGACCAGCGGCACCAGGGAGCCCGGGTGGCTCAGAACCGGGTGGCAATCTTCCGGCCCCAGGTCGACAAGGTGAAGGTGGCGCCGCCCCCCAGCCGGCCGATCGCGAAGCGTGCGGTGATGACGGGAGCCGCCGCGGCGGCCCTCGTCGCCGCCCATCACGCCAACCAGGGGAGAAACACTGGCAACGTGCCGCCGGCGACGCACCCACAGACGAAGGAGGAGCGCCGGCAGATCGCCCAGGCACCGCCGAACCCCAAGGTGAAGCAGCCCGGTCGTGGCGCCCGCGAGACCGAGCCGGTGCCTCAAGCCAAGAGGCCGCCCGCCGTCCACCAGGAAGCACAGCAGCAGAGGAACCAACAAAGGCAGGCCGAGCGGCAAGCGGCCCAACAGAAGGGCGAGGAGCAGAAAGCTCAGCGCGAGTTGGCCCAGCAGCAGCGGGCTCAGCAGCGCCAAGCGCAGAGGCAGGAGGCTCAGCAGCCGCGACACCAGCGACCGCCCGAGCGGCAGGCCGCTCAGCAGCAGCAGGGCCAACAACGGCAGGCTCCGCCGCAGCCAAAGAACCAGGGCAAGCCTCCGGGCAAACCCCGCGACGAGAAGCAGAAACCACCGCAGCAGTAAAACCTTTCCGTTTGGTGAAGCCCGGCGATTCGCCGGGCTCTTTTTCTTCAGAAGGTACTTGGAAAGGGACGTAACATCGTCGCGACGCTCATCCCCGCCCGGGCTCTTGTCCTAGCCCCGAAGGGTCGACAGCATAATAGGGGTAGGGAGGACCGGTTGAGTACCCGGCCCCCCTCTCGCCGAACCGGACGTGCGGATCTCCCGCATCCGGCTCTCCAGTCGGTGGCTGCTGCCGCCCCTTCGGGGCTTTTCAAATTCGTCGCGGACGCCTTCCTGGGGCTCACGCCCCAGACTTTATGCTGGCGCCCCCTTTGGGGCTGGGTTAGTCAAATAACAAACTCCGCATCAACCGCCGCCGCAGCCCCGTATACGTCTGCCGGCAGGCCAGCAAATCCC
>DATIOS010000444.1:0-1715 GCA_035472915.1 Thermoanaerobaculia bacterium | reverse complement strand
GAAGGAGATCCTCGGCGTCCTGGAGCGGGATGTCGTAGCCGCGGAGGACCCTCTTGAGGCGGTGGCGAATCCGCCGCACCAGCTCGTCGAGGCTTTCTTCCGGTTCGGATTCGGGTCCGAGCTTGGGATCGGTGGCGCCGTTCACGGGTTGGCTCGCGGGGCCAGATGCGAAATTGCTCTGGATCTTCCGCGAGCACTTTATCACTCATTCCGGCAATCCGGTGTCGCCTCCGTGGAACGACGAGCTGGTCAAAACATTCCGAGCTGAAGGCGCGCCGCCTCGGACATCATGGATGGATTCCAGGACGGATCCCACACCAGATCGATCTCCGCGGAAGCGACGCCGGGAACGGCCTCGACCTTGGCCTTGACCTCGCCGGGCAGGGAGCCGGCCACCGGGCAGCCAGGGGAGGTGAGGGTCATTTTGACCTGGACCTTTCCTCCTTCCTGAATGTCGACGTCGTAGATCAGCCCGAGCTCGTAGATGTTGACGGGAATCTCGGGATCGAAGACGGTCTTCAGGGCTTCGACGATCCCGTTTTCGACGTCCGAGGAATCCACTGGCGCGGCGGCCGTCGCCGGTGCCGCCGAGACCTCCGTCGAAACGGCTGGCACCTCGGGAGTAGGTTCGTTCGAAGCGTGCAGATTGTTGTCCATAGGTAGACTCCTCCTTCGACGCTACTCGGTGGAGACGGGTTGAGCTTTCGCCGACAAAGCGGCCAGCAGGGTGTGCCATGCCAGGGTCGCGCACTTCACCCGCATGGGAAACTCTCGGACGCCGGTGAAGACGGCCAGCTTGCCCAGCTCCGGCGAGGTGTCGCGATCGCCGGTATCGCCGGTGGTGAGCAGATCGTGGAAGACGTGGAAGAGCCGGCGGGCCTCCTCCACCGACTGCCCCTTGAGGGCCTCGGTCATCAGCGAGGCGGAGGCCATCGAAATGGCACAGCCCACACCCTGAAAGGCGATGTCCCGGATGCGGCCGTCCTCGACGTCGAGAAGCACGCTCACCTTGTCGCCGCAGAGAGGGTTGTCCCCCTCGGCCTGGTGATTGGCGGCGGCCAAGGGCCCGAAATTCCGGGGCCGCCGGTTGTGGTCGAGGATGACCTCCTGGTAAAGCTCGCGCAGATGGGAGTTACTCATGGGGGCTCATCCGAACAGCTCGCGCGCCCGGTGGAGGGCGGCGGTGAGAACCTCGATCTCCTCGCGAGTGTTGTAGAGGCCGAACGAGGCGCGGGTGGTGGCCGGCACCCGGAAGTGCTCCATCACCGGCTGCGCGCAGTGGTGGCCGGCGCGCACGGCGATTCCCTCCTGGTCGAGCACCGTCCCCACGTCGTGGGGATGAATCCCCGCCATGGTGAACGAGAGCACGGCCGCCTTGTCCCGCGCCGTGCCGATCAGCCGCAGGCCGGGCACCGCCTCCAGCCGCTCGGTCGCCAGCGCCAGGAGCTCGGCTTCCCAGGCGGCCACGGCCGGCAGCCCGAGGTGGGTCAGATAGTCGAGAGCCGCGCCAAGCCCGATCGCCGCCTCGATCGCCGGAGTGCCGGCCTCGAAGCGGTGGGGAGGCGGTGCGTAGGTCGTCTTCGCGAAAGTGACGGTGCGAATCATGCCGCCGCCGCCCTGCCAGGGCGGCATCGCCGCCAGCAGCTCCCGCCGGCCCCAGAGGACGCCGATGCCGCTCGGGCCCAGCATCTTGTGACCGGAGAACACCAGGAAGT
>DATIOS010000443.1:0-2389 GCA_035472915.1 Thermoanaerobaculia bacterium | reverse complement strand
GCCCAACCCCCCACACCGGGAGAAAAGGGAGACAAGCAAGTAGGCGATTCGCAGTGTGTTCCCCCTCTCCCGGTGTGGGGGGTTGGGCGGGGGCGGGAGAGGGGGCCAGGGGGTGAGGGTCCGCCCCGAAGGGGCGCCGTTTTGAAGTCGTTATATTCTTCAAACCATGGCGCCAGCAAAACCTGCGAACCTGCCGGCCCCGGAGTCCGAGCCCAAGTCCTGGCTCGCCGGCCGCGAGTGGCTCTTGTTCCTGATTCCAGTGCTGGCGGTGGCCGCATCGCTCACCTTGGGCTATCTCTGGAACGAGGACTTCTGGTGGTATCTCACTTCCGGCCGCTATCTTCTCGAGCACCGGCACTTTCCCAGCGCGGACCCATTTCTCTACACGGCGGGGAAGGGCCTCGCCTGGGTCTATCACTCCTGGCTGTGGACGGTCGTGATCGCGCTGGTGCATCGCGTGGCGGGGCTCGACGGCGTGGTGGTGTTCCAGGCCCTCGTCGCCTTGGCGTTGTGCGCCCTGATCTACACCACCGGACGCGTCGACCGCTTCGGCCTGGTGAACGCTCTCGCGGTGACGCTCTTCCTGGCCACCCTGGGTGAACGAGCCTGCGGCAAGGCCGAGATGGCCAGCTGGCTGCTGCTGGCAATCTTCTACCGGCTCCTCGACACGGAGAAGCCCTTCACCTGGAAGCGCGGCGCGGCCCTCTGCGGGCTGCAGGTGCTGTGGGCGAATCTCCACGGCGGCTATCCGCTCGGCATCTTCGTGGCGCTCTGCTTCAGTGTGGGCGGTTGGATCGAGAGACGCGGCAAGAAGGCCGGAGCCGGACCTTCCAGCTTTCCGCCGCTGTGGTTTCCGGCGCTACTGCTCCTCCTTGCCGTTGCCGATCCGTGGCTGTACCGGGAACGGCTGGAGCCGTTCGCTCTCCTCTTGGGCTCACAGTCGGTGCAGCCGGTGGGAGAGTCCGGAAACCTGCTGATCCTGGAGTGGCAGAGCCCGTTCCGCGCCGCGGCGACCGATCCCAGTCTGCTCTGGCTGTTTGGCCTTGCCGTGGTGGGCGGCATCGCCAGCTTCATCGCCGCCCGGCGCTGGCCCCTGCCGCGCGCCCTCTTCCTGCTCGGCATGACGGTGCTGGGCGCCTCGGCTGTCCGCCATCTCCCCGGGCTGGCTTTGAGCGCCGCCATGGTCGTGCTCGGCAATCTCCACGGGCGGGCGGCCCTGCGCAAGCCGGCGCCGCGACCCAGGAAGCAGCGCAAGCTGACACCCCGAAGGTCCGTCGTTTGGCCCTACGTGACGGCCTGCGCCGTGGTCGCTCTCGGCCTGCTTGGCGCCGCCTGGGGTCTGCAAATCGCCCGGCCGGGATTCGAGGGCGGACAATCGAGCGGTTTTTTCACCATGCGGCCGGCGATCGCATGCCCCCAGGCCGCCTCTTACATTCTCGAACACAATCTGCCGGATCCCATCTTCAACGACTTCCAGATGGGCGCCTATCTGAGCTTCCGTCTCTTTCCCCGGCGCCTGTTCATCGACGGCCGGGTGCTGGACCCCGCCCTCGTGGCACGCTACACGGCGATGAAAAGCACGCCTTCGCGCTGGCGGGACGAGGACGGCCGCTTTGGCTTCCGGACGGTCATCCTGGGAAATTTCTCCAGGTCCGTGAGATCGCCGTTGGGCCAGACGCTCCTCCATGACCCACGCTGGCATCTCGTCTACGTGGACCCGCTGGCTGTCATCTTCGTCAAGGACGATCCCGGTCAGCCCGCTGTGCAACCGGAGTTTCAGACGCTCGGTGGCGAGCGGTCGCCGTTCGTCGCGCCTGCGGGCTTCGTGGCTCCCCTACCGAATTTGCAGCGAGTTTTCCTGCACGATTTTCCGGCCAACTACCTCGTCGAGTATCTGGCGAACCTCGGCCAGCTCGGGCGGCCCCAGGACGTGATCGGCCTCGCCACCCAGGCCTTGAAGAGCATGCCGGAGCAGGCGCTTCTCTATCGCCAGCGGTGCGCGGCCCAACTGACGCTGGGAAACCTGCCGGCGGCGCTCGACGACTGCACGAACGCCTACAAGCGCAGCCCGGACGACCCCCAGATGGCGGCCCTTTACGCAATGGTCTTGAGGCAGGCCCAGAAGGGCCAGCCGAACGGCTGAGCCCGCCGGCGCTACCGTCCCAGATCCAGGTTCAGCTTCAATTTCACCTTGTCCAGGGGAATCTCTCCCCGCCGGGCCAGCGGCACGGTGACGATGCCCAGGACGGGAACGGCGAAGCGGAGCTCGGCGTCGAGGTCGTAGGTCGCTTTCGAGCCGGATATCGGGCTGGAAGCCAGACCGCGGATGAGGCGCAGGAGGTCCGAGTAGCCCACCGTCATCGGCAGATCGACCGCGCTCTGACCGGCG
>DATIOS010000442.1:0-13811 GCA_035472915.1 Thermoanaerobaculia bacterium | reverse complement strand
ATGGCGATCCTATGGATCCTGAGTTCGCCGGTGGCCGGTCCTGCCCCGCCCACTCCGAAACCCCAGGAAAAAGCGGTGCTCTTTGCGGCGAAGCTCGGGCCGCCCCTCAGGCTCGGTCACACTTCTTCGATCCTCGCCATGTCGGTCTCACCGGACGGGCGACACTTAGTCACCGCCAGTCTCGATCGGACGGTCCGCCTCTGGGACATGGAATCCGGTCTGGAGATCAGGGCCTTCCAACACGCCGCGCCGGTGAGAGCCGTCGCCTTCATCGACGAGACCTCGATCGTGAGCGGAACCGATCGGGGCGTCCTCCAGACCTGGGACATCCGGACGGGCGATCCGCTGAAGAACGTGAAGGTCTCAGGCGGGATCGAGCAGTTGTTCGTCGCTCCGGGCGGCGCCGAGATCTGGTGCGACACGCAGGTGGAGGGCGTGCTCGTACTGGATTCCCGGAGCCTGCAGATCATCGCGACCGACGAGACCGCGAGCGGTGTCGCGGTGGCCCGCTCGACACGTTCCGATGGAGCCTATGGCGTCGTGCTCTGGAACAATAAGCTCGGGTACACTCCCCGCTCCCACGTGACGATCCGCTGGTGGAAGGGCCAGGCGCCGCTGGAGGGGAAAACCTCGCGTGAGGTGGACAGGGAGATCTCGACCGCAGCGTTGGCCCCGGACGGCGGAAATCTGCTGGTGGGTACCCAGGACGGGGTCGTCCTCAGGCTGCACGGGCAGGGACTGACCACGCGAGAGGATTATCCAGGCCATTCGTTCTTCGTAAAATCGCTCGACATTTCACCGGACGGTACGAGGTTCGCCTCCGCCGGGAAAGGGGGGAAAGAGGACAGCGTCGTTTTCGTGCGCGCCATGGAGACCGGATACAAGCTCCGCACCCTGGATGCGTGGGGCGGTCTGCTCCAGAAGACCCTGTTCACGCCGGACGGCGAACGACTCGTCGCTGCGACGGATCTGAACGATGCGGTGCACTGGGTGAACCTGTCGTCCGGTAGAGAACTGGCTTTCGGTGGCAGCGACGTGCTTCCGGTCTTCAATCTGAAGTTGACGGCCGATGGAAGCCATCTCCTGATCGGAGCCCGGAGCGATGCGGACCTGTGGGATCTCACCACTGGAGAGAGGCAGGAGCGGTTCGAGTCCAGCGGCGGCGTGGCCATCTCCAGGGATGGATCTCGGGTCTTCACCAGCAAAAACCTGCCGCACGACCGCAAGGAATATCTCGTCTCGAAAGATCTGACGAGCGGCAGAGAGAGCGGGCGTTTTCTGCATGAGGCGGGGGTGACGGCGGCTGTCTACTCCGAGGATCGAAAGCTCCTCGCCACCGGCGATCGCACGGGGGAGATCCACCTCTGGGATACGGAGAAGAGTCGCGAGATACGAACGTTTTTCGGACATTCGTCAGCCGTGAGGAGCCTCGCCTTTGGGCCCGGCGGAACCCTGCTCAGCTCCGCTCGGGACGACACGGCGCGTGTTTGGGATCTCGCAACCGGCGAGGAGCGCTGGAGAGAACAGACCCTAGGGACACAGTTTTCGTCGGAACCGTTTTCGCCCGATGGGCGACGGCTCGCGACCTGGATGGGGAAGCTGCTGGTGTTCGACGTGGCATCCCACGAGAAGCTCGCGGAGATCCAGGGCGCCTGGCACACGTTTGCCTTCACGCAAGATGGGAAGGCACTGCTGTTTGTGAACCAGGAAAAAGAAATCCTCGAGGTCTGGGATTTCGATCAGCGAGAACGGAGGCCGTTGGAGGGCCGGTATAATCCATTCACCGCGAAGATCATCCCGCTCGCCGGTACTCTGGCGCTCGTCTGCGAAGAACCCGTGGCGACGGTGGTCGACGGGTCGGATGGGAAGACCCGCGATCCGCTGCGAGACGTCACCTGTTCTCAAACGGGCGGACCTTTCGTCATCCTCAATAAAAACGGGCATTCGGAGGTCTGGAACGTCCTGACGCGCTCCCGGCGAAGCCGGCTCGCGGACGGGAGCGACTTCGTCGCGGACAGCTTCTCGGTGTCCGCGGACGGTCGGTTCATGGTGGCCGTCAATCGAGACTTCCGGGTCGAGGTCTGGGACCTGGACCGCGGCCGTCGCCTGCGGAACGACGGGGACGACTACCGGCGCGACCTTTCCTTCCGTTCGGCGCTCCCGGCGCTTTCGGCGAACCGTGATCGTTATTTCTTCAGCAGTTCCTCCGAGGCCCCGCTCGCGACCTCGGTCCATGAATGGAAAGCCGGCGGGGGGCATCGTTCCCGGCACATCTTCTCGCAGACCTACGCAACCAAGTCGCTGGACCTCTCGCCCGATGGCCGCAGAATCGTGACCTGTTCAGCGAGCGGCAGCCTGCGCCTGGTGAGCCGCCGGACTGGGAAGCTGTTGGGCGAGCAGGAGAATGCTTCCTGCCAGCCCGCCGAGTTCAGTGGCGACGGCAGATTCATCGTCGCCACCGGATTCGATGACGAGGCAACGCCACAGATCTGGAGCAGCGACCTGCGCCGCCGCATTCCCGGGATGGACTACAGGCCGGCGAACGTCGCGCAACTCGCGGTCTCCGAGGACGGCGGCACGATCGTTACGGTCAGCAGGGATGGAAGGCTGCGCCTGTGGGATACGGACAAGGGTGAGGAGACCCTGGTCATCGAGCCTGCCGGCTCACCGGCCATCCATTCGGTTGAGATTGTCGAGTCCGGCGCCGAGGTCATCGCCGCCCTCGAAGATGGCAGGATTCAGGGTTGGAGCCCGTCCGGGGGCGCGGCCCTCTTCACCTATGTCGGACACGAAGGTCCGGTCCGGCTCGTGCGGCGCTCACCGAGCGACAGCGAGGTCTTTCTGTCCGTGGGCGACGACCGTACGGTGCGCGTATGGAACGCCCTTTCGACGCAGCCGGCCAGGGTCTTCCGCTGGCCGGAAGCCGGGATCTCGACGGCGGCGTTCTCGGAGGACGGCACTCTCGTGCTGGCCGGCGGCTCCGACAAGACGCTCCGGGTCTGGGATGTTGCCTCGGGCCGGCTATTGCCGGCGCTGAATCTACCGTCGGTAGCCCTCTCGCTCTCCCCGGGGCCACGGCATGACAGCGTGGTGGTCGGAGGCGAAGACGGCGTCGTGCGCGTGATGGATCTCACAACGGGCAAGTCGCTGCTCGAAATTCATCCGCCGGGAAGCCTGCCGGTTCTGGCGGTCGAGCTCAGGAGCCGTTTCTTCTTCGTGTCGACGCGCGCGGGAACGTCGGCCTGGACCCGGGATGGAGAACGGGTCGCCTCCTTCGCCGCCGGTTCGCCGCTCGCCGCGAGCAGGGTCTTCGTCGGCTCCTCCGAGAAGGTGGCCGTCCTCCACGCGGGAAGGGAAGCCCGCATGGCATATTTCGGGCCTGGCGGTTTTCTTCAACCCACCAAGCTTTTCCGAGAGGACGTATCCAGTGCTGCGGCGAGTCCGGACGGACTGCAACTGGCCGTTGGCTACTCCAGCGGTTGGGTGCGCCTCTGGAATCTCATCACAGGCTCGAGGACCGCAGCGTTTCGCGCCGGCGAGTCGAGAGTCGACCGGCTCAGATACTCCCGGGACGGTCGGATTCTCCTGGTGATCGCCAACGAAAAGGCGCCCGCGGCCTGGAACGTGAGCGCGGCCCGGCTCCTGCGCGCCTATGGAGAGTCGTACGGCGGCGTGCGTGACGTCGCGTTCGCTGGCGCGAACGATCGATTCGTCCTCGTGGCCGCGGACGACCGGTACGTGCATGTCTTCTCCCGGGAGACGGGGGAGCCGTTGTGCAGCCTTTTGCTGCGCGGGAGCGACGGCTGGATGGTGGTGAGCCCGGATGGCCAGTTCGATGGATCGGCGGCCGAGACGCGCTCTTTCCAGGAATCCGCCAAAGAATTTTTTCATCCCGGGCTCCTTGGGCAGATCCTCCAGGGGAAGATTGCCATTCCACAACCCGCCGTTGCCGCCGCCGCTCCGAACCCCGAACCGGCGCGACGCGCGGCCCACGTGCTTTCTCTGCAAAAGGATCCGCCGGAACCAGCCGACCGGAATTCCGAAGAGCCGGGACTCCGCGGTGAAGACCTTCGCGAACTGGCGTCGAGGCTCGGCGGTCTCCTTGGAGTGACGGACCGCCTCGATCTGGACGAGGGCGGTCTCAGGCTGGAAACCCTACCCAACGGCCGGATCGAACTGGGGCTTGGAGCCCTGCAGAAGATCTTTGCGGGGCGTTCGCCGGCAAGTTCCATGGGTCTCCTCCTGTTCATCATGGCCCACGAGGCTTGGCACTCGCGACAGGCTGACGACTATCGATTCGGCGAACTGTCGCTGGAAGACAAGCGGCTGCTCGAGTGCCAGGCCGATGTCCTGGGGACCATCGACGCCATGAAGCTCCTCGTGCTGTTGTCTGACGCGGCAAGGGCGGAGCCCTACGCGGCGATCCGTCTGTCGCAGAAGAGAATCTCCACCCTGCGGGAGTTCGAGGGGAGTGATGCCTCCCATCCGACGGCCTCGCAGCGGCAGTGGGCCGTAGAGTTCGGTAATGCCCGTCAGGTCGCCCGTGTCGTGAAGGATGATTCCTCCCTGTTGATCCTGGACCGACGGTTCGACGCCCGGAACGGTGAAGACGATCTCTCCTGGGCGCGGAGCACCTGCAAGCGATTGTTGGACTATCGCCAGGAGTACCAGGGGCAGGTCCACGTGACCCTGCGCGAGGAGAGCGAAATCGGGGTGCGCCGCGAGGGAAAGATCGCCTATGTCAATCTGAGCGGAAGACCACTGAAGATCAGCGCCCAGGCCAGGTTTGTCGGCTCCTCCATGTCCCCGCTCACCGGCACCTTTTCGGAGTCCCTGATCACGATCGACAGCCAGGTGGCGTCGTTCACCCTGGCGCCGGGCGCCGAGCACGTCGAAACCTTCTCTTTCGCGGCAATCCAACTGCCTGGGGAAGAGATCCTCCCGTCAGGGGTCGTCTATGCCGGCTTTCAGACGGACAACTGGATGTCCGTGGAGCCCGCGGAGGGCGCGGATGGACAGGCGGGCTCGCGATCCGTGGAGGCGAGCGCGACTCCCGGGACCGTGAGCCCCGCCCGGCCGGTGACCTGCGTCGAGTCCGTGGAGTTGGCGGGCCTCGACGCTTCCCAACGAGCGCTCGCGGAATTTCTGTTCAAGGCCGCCGTCCATGCGCCGGAGCATTTCGCGGGTCTGAAACGTGGAAACCCGATCATCCTTGGCGGCGTGCTGGACGCGGGCGTGCAGTCCTATCACACCGACCTGCAGGCTCCCGGCGACCGGGATCCGGCGACCGTCAACACGGACGCGAGTGGCAGCACGCTCCGGGTCGACCTGGGAAGCTCCCTGCCGCCTGGCGAGGCGGAAGCGCTGTTCGGATCGATCAAAAAACAACTCCTCGCCATCTGCCCGAAGTCCGCCGTCACGGAGCGCAGCTATCCGGCTCCCAAAAGCAATCTGGGGACGAGGGTCTTCAAGATTCCCGACTTCGCAAAGAACGCCGACGTCGAGCTCGCCCTGATGGAGCGCCGGAGTGAGCGGCGATCAGAGGTCACTCTCACCATGAAGGCAAGGAAAGAACAATGATGCATTCCACAACCCCGAGCCGTGTTTCCGGTTTTTTAGTTCTGACCCTTGTTCTTCTCCTGTCCCGGGCACCGGGCGCCACCGCCGAGGAGAAGCCGGACTTCCTCGAACTGCAGCGGAGCCTTGCGCTGCTGGTGGCATCCCCGGTGGCCCAGCAGGAGCCGAACCGCCAAGCGGTCACCAAGATCCGGGACCTCGTCGAGGACTTCCAGGCGCTCCTGGAAGAGTCCGAGCCGTCGCCGGACGGACATACCGCGGAGACCGTGCACTACCTGTCGGGCCTGCTGGGCGAGGTGGCGAGCGGGGAGGCGGGGGCTCAGTCGGGAGCCGTCCTCGACGATATCAGGCGAGATCTGGAGCTGAAGGTCCAGTATTTTCGCGGCCGGATGGGAGTCGCCGGGGCGACGCGCGGTCTCGTCCTGTCGACTGTCAGGACGCTCCACCAGGGAAAGCCGGTCATGGGGCTCGCGATCTATTGCAATCCCTATCGCTGGAAGGACGAGGCGCGGCCGATGCGCACGTTTCCCGAGTTCTCCAGCCCGACGACCCGGTTGATCATGCCAGGATATTATCGCTGCTTCGCGGCCGCAGGAGCGCCAGCGAAAAGGATCGCCTCGCGGGATGTTGAAATCGGCCTCGGCGGGGAAGACAAGGTGACGTTCAACATCGAGGTGCCACGATGAAGGAGTTGCTGAGCGGGATCCGGCGCGTGTGGGGACACCTGATTCAGCTGGCCTGCTGGATCGCCGTCGCCATCGGGACCTTTCTGCCCGAGCCTCCCCTGACTTCAATCACAGCGCCTCCGGATCGGGCGTTGCGCCATTTTGCCCAATTCATCGGTACCGTACTCCTGGGCCTTATCTACATCTTGTGTTTGCGGTGGAGCCGGAAGCAGCATGTGCGGAGGTGGATCCTCATCACCGCCGCCGGCTTGATCCTGACCGTGAGCGCGTTCTTTGGCGAGCGGGCTGCCAGGGATGTCTGGACCTGCAACTACGCAGGCCAGGTGATCACCATTGGTGGGCGGCTCACGAAAGACGCGGACAGCTACAAGGCCGGCCGCCCTCTGGAGTGCAATGTGCTGCTATCACATTATGCAGGTGAATCCTCCGAGGTTTGGGAGGGTGCCGAACTCCGCTACTTCTGGCTGTCCGCCCTAATGCTCACGGTCTGGTTGGGCGCATCAATCTGCATTATGAGTGTTTCGCAGGCAGTCCGCATCGCGAGCGCCGAACTCCCGCCCAGGAACGGTCGCAGCCAAGCTAGAACGGGGAAATCCGCTCAGGATCAGAAAGAGGGGGCGCCTCAGCACCAGAACCCGCTCACTCCCGCGGCGCCTTGAGAAAGGGTGCCAGAAGAAGCCCGTCATATCTGAAAGATCTTAGTGAAATAGACCTCTCCTTGACAAAACCGCCCCCTACGCCGACCTCCCCAAATACGCCTTAAGCTTCGGAGCCACGCTCCTCCGTACCAACGCGCTCTGGGCCTGCCAGCGGGTGGCGGGATCAAGATCAACCAGGAAATGGGGCTCGCGCCCTTCGAGCAGAGCGATGGGCTCGCCGTCACGGAAAAGGAGACGGTTGCCAGTCAGGGCCGGAATGCGGTCGCCGGGCGTGGCGATGCCTACCAGGTTCAGCGGGTCTGCGGCCGAGACGGAGACGAGCACACCCTTCTTCGGCTGCTTGCGCACGGCGCGCAGGCGTCCCACGGCATCGGTGAGGGCGTATTGCTCGCCTGAGAAACCATCCACGAAACGGCCGCCGCGGATCTCCCCTCGGGCTTCCAGACGGCGGAAGACCATCAGCAGATCGCGCCAGGGCGGCAGCAAGGTCTCCCGCTCCAGCAGCCGGCGGAAGACGACGCCATAGCGCCGCAGCAGGCTCCACGCCACCGCCTCGACGGCATCCCGGGAAGGCGCTTCCGGCACTGCACCTGACATCGCGGGTTGGAGGAGCGACCAGCGGCCGGCGTTCTCCATGCCAAAGAGAGAGATCGAGCTGCCCCGCCGGCGATCGACGGGCGGGCGCTTGTGCGCTGGCACCAGCAGGGCGCGCAGACCGGTGAAGCTGTCCGAGGTGACGAGGCCCCAGGCCACCAGCTCGGCGAGAGCGATCTCGAGCTGGGTATGAAGGAGCCCGGCGCGCTGGGCGATCTCGCCGAAGAAGGACGCGCCGCGGGTGCACAGTTGGTCGTAAACAGCCCGCGCTCCAGCCGAAAGATCGAGCGCCGCCGGATCGGCCGGACCCGCGATCTCCCGCCAATGCTCCAGACCGCCGCGGGAGAGCAGAGCGAGCGGCGTGGCCCGCACAGGACCCGAGCGCCGGGCGCCGCCGTTGGGTCCAGGCGCCGTGGCCCTTCCCCATACCCAGCGGCCAGAGAGGCATAGGGCGTCGAGCCAGGCCGGATCGTACTCTTTCATTCGCGCAGGAAGGATCTCCCCTTCCCATGCCGACGCCGCGGCCTCGAAGCCTTCGAGCTGTTCGAGCAAGGCGTTCAGACTCTCCGGCCCCTCCGCCCTCTCATCAGGATCGACGCGCTGCCAGGCGAGGAGGAAACGCAGATAGTCGCTCTGGGAAACCGGCTCGATCTCCCGGCGCAGCCGATCCATGGTGTAGCGGTGAATGCGGGCCAGGAGCCGGCGCTCGCACCACTCCTCCTCGCTATTGCTCGGGGTCTGGCCCGGCGTGAACCTGCCGCGGAAGGCAAAGCCCTCTGATTCCAAGGCTGCAAGGGCCGCTTCGATGGAGCTGCCGCGCACGCTCAAGCTCAGCGCCAAGGTTCCCACCGCGACGGGCCCCAGGCCTTCCAACCGGCCGCGCACCAACTCGACGAGCGCCTCTTCCCGCGTCCATTGGCGGGCCAGGCGGGGCGGCGGTGTGATCGCCGGCTCAAGGAGCAGACCCGGATGAACGGCAAGAAGCTGCGACAGCCGCTCCGCCGCAACCCAAAGCCGGGAGCCGCCATCGGGAAGCATCGCCACGGCCACACGCCGATCTGCAGCCAGCGCATCAAAGAAGCGAGTCCAGCCCGAGCGAGCTCCTTCCTCGACCGTCACGAAGCTGAGGGTCAACAGGGCATCGTGCAGCTCGTCCGGCGTTTCCGCTTCGGGCCACGCTTCCTCGCGCACCCGGGCGATGGCGCTGGCATCCAAGGCGCCGAGATCCGATGCGGTTTCTGGATCGAGCCAGCGCCGGAGGGCGACCGCCTGGGTGCGCCGCTCCTCGAGAGGCGCGTCGTCCAGGAAGGCATAGGGCGAGGCCTTCAGAACCTCGTGGGCGAGGGGCGACGGCTCCACGACGTCCCTGGCCACGAGCGTCAGCTCGCCGGCCTCGATCCGTCGCAAAAGCGCCTCCAGTCCCCCGATGTCCATGGCCTCTTCAAGGCAGTCGTTGAGGGTCTGTTCCACCAGTGGATGATCCGGGACCTCGCGCTCGCCCACGATGTTCTCAAGGCAGGCGAGCTGGTCGGGGAAGACGACGGCGATCAGGTCCTCGGCCTGCTGTCGCAGCAGGGGCGCCGGCAGCTTGCGGCCTCCCCGGTGGCGCGGCACGGCCAGCGCCCGGCCGGCGTTCCAGCGCCAGCGCACACCGAAGAGTGGCGCGTCGAGCACCGCCTGGGTGAGCACGCCGCGCACGGTGTTCGAATGGAGGAAATGGAAGGCGTCCTCCAGTGGGAAGCTGTGGGTGGGCCCCAGGGAGAGGATGATGGCGTTCTCGGTGGCCGCCGCCTGCAGCTCGAAGTTGAAGGTCTGACAGAAACGCTTGCGCAGAGCCAAGCCCCAGGCTTTGTTCAGGCGGCTGCCAAACGGAGCGTGGACCACCAGGTGCATGTCCCCCGCCTCGTCGAAAAAGCGCTCGGTCACCAGCGTGCTCTGGCTCGGCATGGTCCCCAGCGCCAACTGGGAGGCGGTCAGATAATCGGCGATCTGCGCCGCCGCCGCAGGCGGCAAGCCAAGCTCGCCTTCCAGCCACTCCACCGCCGCGGCCCGCGAGCCTTCCGTGACCCGGCGAGAGACTTCCTCCCGCAGCCGGGAGACGGCGACCGACAGCTCGGCCGTGCGCGCCGGCGCCTCGCCGAGCCAGAACGGGATGGTGGGCGGCTGCCCCTTGGCATCCTCCACCAGAACCCGCCCCTGCTCGACCTTGAGGATGCGCCACGAGGCGTTGCCGAGTTGGAAGATGTCGCCCGCCAAGCTCTCGACAGCGAAGTCTTCGTGGACGGTGCCGACCGTGGTACCTGCCGGCTGGAGCACCACCTGATAGTCCGCGAGGTCGGGAATGGCACCGCCCGAGGTGATGGCCGTGAGCCGCGCCCCTTTGCGGGCGCGGATCACTCCATTCACCGCGTCATGGTGAAGGTAAGCGCCGCGCCGACCGCGTCGGGTGGTGAAGCCCGTCGAGAGCATCGCCACGACCTCGTCGAAGTCCTTCCGCTCGAGATTGCGGAACGGCCAGGCTCGGCGGACCACCGCGAAGAGGTCATCTTCTTTCCATTCTTCGACGGCAGCCGCGGCGACGATCTGCTGGGCCATGATGTCGAGCGGCCGTTCGGGGATGATCAGGCGATCCAGCTCTCCTCGGCGGACCGCATCCACTAGCGCAGCACACTCCACGAGCTCATCGCGAGTGAGGGGGAAAAGCCGGCCCTTGGGAAGTCCGCCGAGTTGGTGGCCGGACCTTCCAACCCGCTGTAACAGTGTAGCGATCGAGCGTGTAGAGCCGAGCTGGCAAACCAGGTCGACCGAGCCGATGTCGATACCCAGCTCCAGGGAGGCCGTCGCCACCAAGGCGGAAAGCTCGCCGGCCTTGAGCCGCCGCTCGCTCTCCAGACGGTGCTCCTTCGCCAGGCTGCCATGGTGGGAGGCCACCCTCTCCTCCCCCAACCGATCGGAGAGATGCCGGGTGACGCGCTCGGCCAGCCGCCGGGTATTGGCGAACACCAGGGTCGTGCGGTGCTCGCGGATGAGCTCGGCCAGCCGGTCATAGTATTCATCCCACACTTCGTGGGCCATCACCGCTTCGAGCGGCGAAGAGGCTGGCACCTCCAGGGCGAGATCCAGCCGGCGGCCGTGCCCGGCGTCGACGATGACGCAGTTGGGAGTGCCGTCCGGGTCGACGTTGCCGGCGCCAACCAGGAAGCGGGCGACCTCTTCAATAGGCCGCTGGGTGGCCGAGAGGCCGATGCGGAGAGGGGGAGAAGAAACCAGCGCCTCCAGCCGCTCGATCGACAGCGACAGGTGCGAGCCCCGCTTGTCGTCCGCCACGGCGTGAATCTCGTCCACGATCACCGTGCGCACGGTCGAGAGCATCCGGCGCCCGCCATCGCTGGTGAGCAGGATGAAGAGCGACTCCGGCGTCGTCACCAGGATGTGCGGCGGCCGTTTGACCATCGCCGTACGCATCGAGGCGGGCGTGTCACCCGTGCGCACCGAGGTGCGGATCTCCACGTCCGGCAGCCCCATGGCGGCCAGCTCCGCGCGGATTCCCGCCAGGGGCTCCCAAAGGTTCTTCTCGATGTCGTTCGACAGCGCCTTCAGCGGCGAGACGTAGACCACCTCCGTCTCGTCCGGCAATCCTCCGGGGCCGCCGTTCAACAGGGCCTGGCGCACCAGGTCGTCGATGGCGGAGAGGAAGGCGGCGAGCGTCTTGCCCGAGCCGGTGGGAGCGGCGATCAGCGTATGGCGTCCGGCCCGGATCTCGGGCCACGCCCGGGCCTGAGGCACGGTGGCGACGCCGAAACGCTTCGAGAACCAGGCGGCGACGGCGGGATGGAAGTCGGTGATTGGCATGGTTGATATCTCTGGCAAGGGCGCAAGAAGAGCGGAAGATGCCAAGGATAACAGAGAAAATCGGGGAGGGATTCCGGGCGAAGTGAGATCAGGAACAGAGGATGTTGGACCCCGGGGCGGACCCGGGGTCAGCAACCGAGCTCAGTGGCGTTCGGTGACGATGCCTCCGTCATCTCCAGTGGCCACGCATGTACCGCCAGTGGCCGCGACGGCCACGTTCATACCGCGGAGCCACCCAGACGGCACGTGCATGCGGCGGCCGAATCCAGACGCCTGGCACCCAGGACCACTCGGCGCCCACCCAGTCCCAGTAGCCTGGCACCCAGTAGTAGCCCACTCCGGGACTCGTAACCGCGACTTCCGCACGCAGTCCTGGAGGCGGTACACCCACGTCGATACCCACACCGCCGCGGACGCCGTAGCAGCCGGCCAGCAAGGCGAGCACCAAGACGGCCAGCAAAGTTCCAACTGTCATTGACTTGGCTGACATTCGTTACCTCCTTTGACCGAGCCGTTCTTAGCCGCGGTCTTTCGGAGACTTGTGCAAATCGCACGCCCAGTGTCCGCCCAGGGCGGTCTCACCCCGGGTGCTTCGCCAGCAGCTCCTTGGCCTTCACCAGCGTCGACTCCTGCTCCACCAACAGGTCGGGCACCGGCTGGCGAGTGAGGAGCTTGCGGCAGATCTCTCGCGCCTCGGCGGATTTCGCGGGGAAGTGATCGAAGAGGGCTTCGGCGAGGAAGAGATCGTTGTCCCAGTTGGCTGGGCCGAGGGCGACGGCCTTGCGCAACTCGGAGACGGCCTTGCCCCGGTCCACCCAACCGGTGAAAAAGGGAACCTTGGGGGCAAGAGTGTGGAGGCGGCCGAGAATGCGGTGCCCGGCGGCGTCCTCGTAGCGCTCGTCGAGAGCGTTGAGGATCTCGGAGTAGGTGCGGACCTTGTCGCCCACTCCTTGCCGGGCCGCGGCGAGATGGCCGAAGGCGTCGCCCCAGAGACCCCAATCGACGGCCGCCCAGAGGAAGAGCGGCGGCGCCTCCGGAATGCCGGCCAGGGCCTTTGCCGCCTGGGCCGGCGTCATGGCGTCGAGCTTTGCCCGACCGCCCGCCTTGGTCGCCAGCCGGCTGATCGCCGCTTCGGACACTTCCTTGCCGCGGGCGTAGATCTTCTGTTTCTCGTCGTTGGTCTGGGCCACGAAGTCGCCTTTGAAATGGATGGCGCGCAACAACTTCCAGGAGCCCTCCAAACGATCCGGCTGCTCCTTGACGGCCCGCTCGAAGGCCGCGAGCGCTTCGTTGATGGGCCCAGGCTGAGCCTTGGCGCCCTGGTGGCCCTCCGCCCGCCGCGCATACGCGGCGTCCCCCGCGGCGATGGCGTCCGTTTGGGCGACGACGGGGGAAGGGAGGAGGAGAGGAGCGAAGGCCAGAAAAAAGAGGAATCGGACGGGAGGTCTCATAGCAGGAGATTGTAAACCTTGCGGGCGTGTCCCTCGAACCTGGCGCCAAGGACTCTGGGTATATCATTCAGCCCGAAGGAGACTTCCCCATGGCCGAATCCCTTGCCGTTCCCGCCCAATCCAAGCCTGCTGCGGCGAAGCTCCGGTCACGCATGCTGAACCCGTTCCTCCTGAAGGGGTTCATGCTGGCCAAGTTGCCGCTCGCCCTGGTGGCGGGCTTGCGCGTGCGGGAATTTGACGGCGACCGGTGCGTGGTTACGGTGCCCTACGGCTGGCGGACCCGGAACCCCTTTCGCTCCACCTACTTCGCCGCGCTGAGCATGGCCGCCGAAATGTCGACCGGAGCGCCGGCGATGATGGCCGTCGAGCTCGCTGCGAGCCCGGTGGCGCTGCTCATCGTCAACCTCGAAGCAACGTTCGGCAAGAAGGCGACGGGGCTCACGGCCTTCACTTGCGAGGACGGCGCCAAGGCGTTCGCCGCCGTCGCGGACACTCTGCGTACGGGCGAGCCGGCCACAGCGCGCCTGGAGACCGTGGGACGCACGGAGGACGGCGTCGAGGTCGCGCGCTTCTTCTTTACCTGGTCGTTCAAGAAGCGCTCCAAGGGCTGAGGATTCTGAGGACACCCGTGCGCGTTGCCCTGGCCCAGCTCTCGGCGTCTCCCGATCGGGACGCGAACCTCACCAAGGTCTTCGAAACGATGAACGCCGCCCACGAAGCGCGGGCGGACCTGATCGCCTTTCCCGAGGTCATCCTCGACCGATTCTTCCCTCAGCACCCGGGAGACAAGACGGCCCTGGCCCTGGCGGAGCCCATCCCCGGACCCTCCTCCGAATTGATAGCTGCCTTGGCCAGAGAGCTTGGGCTGGTCACCATCTTCAATCTCTACGAGCTTGGCGAGGACGGCCGGCGGTACGACAGCTCGCCGGTTTTCGACGCCGACGGCAGCCTGCTGGGAATCACTCGCATGATCCACATCACGGATTACGAGG
>DATIOS010000441.1:0-2520 GCA_035472915.1 Thermoanaerobaculia bacterium | reverse complement strand
GAGAAAGGAGGTATGTTATGGTAAGCACGGAGCAGCCGACGAGTGCAGAGCAGTTGACAAGTGACGCAAAAGGCCCCCGGATGGATGTGTTGGTTTACGTGCAGGCGCTTGGGTACCGCACCTTCCACGAGGACGAGCTCGCGGGGACGAATGGGCTTGGGCTTCGATTGGAGGGATTTCAACTGAATATCAACCCCCCTGTGCCGAATCTCAGCCTACGATACATGGCCCATCTGGAGGACACCGGAGACACTCCCTTCAAGAATGAAGGAGAGTTCGCTGGTACTCCGGGCAAGCGCCTGGAGGGGTTCGCCATCGAGTTGACCGGAGACGCCGCTCCGAGATTCGATGTCGTCTACATGGCAAATATCGAGGAACTCGGAGACACTCCCCTGGTCACCAATGGTGTTTTCTGCGGGACGCGGTTTGAAAGTCGGCGTATCGAGCGCATCCTCGTGCGAATCGATCCCAAGTAGCCCAGGTGCCGGAGAAAGCGATTCTGCAGTGAGCACAGACGAAACGGCGGTAATGCTGGAGGGGCTCGGCTTCTACGCGAAGCACGAAGACGACGTGATCGGCCAGCATCTGCCTCCCGGACCTTTTACACTCTCGTTACACTCCCTCGCCCGCTCCCGGGAATTCCAGGGGCGGGCGGCAACTTTTGGACTTCGAATCCGTAGTTTGTCAGCCTTCGCCCACGGAGGCTCCCCGGGGAGAGACGATTTTGAGGAAGTACTTGATTGGGTTGGCGCTAGCCGCGGCCTTGCCCGTGCTGCTGGCCGGCTGTGGCGGCGATCCCGCGGCGGCGGCGAGAAAAGGCAGGAAGGCGGCCCCGAGCGGCGACACCGGCGACGTGCGCCAGGTGCGGATCGTGAAAGCCGAAGAGAGCCGGCTGGCGCGCTCGGTCGACGTCTCCGGGACCTTGGCCGCCGATCAGCAGGCGACGCTGGGCCTCAAGGTGGCCGGCCGCCTCGACAAAATCTTCGTCGATATCGGCACGCCCGTACGGCGCGGCCAGGCCATCGCCCGGCTGGTGCCCACCGATTTCGAGCTGCGGGTGACGCAGGCCCAGACCGCCCTGGTGCAGGCCCGCGTCCGCTTGAGCCTGCCGCCCGAAGGGCCGGACGCCGTCGTTCCACCCGAGCAGACCGCCGGCGTGCGCCAGGCCGCGGCAACCCTGAAGCAGGCCCAGCTCACGCTCGAGCGCATGAAACGGCTCTTCGACCAGCAGCTCATTCCCCGTTCCGATCTGGACTCCGCCGAGGCGGCCCTCGGCGTGGCCGACGGCCGCTACCAGGAAGCCGTCGAGGAGGCCCGCACCCGCCAGGCCATCCTCGGCCAGCGCCGCTCCGAGCTCGGCCTCGCCGAGCAACAACTGACCGACTCGGTGCTCACCGCGCCCTTCGACGGCACGATCCGCGAACGGCTGGCGAACGCTGGCGACTACGTGGCCGTGGGCGCGCCCATCGCCGTGCTGGTGCAGGTCCATCCCCTGCGGCTGCGCCTCGCCGTACCCGAGCGCGACGCCGCCGGCATCAAAGTGGGCCAACGCGTCGATTTGACGGTCGAAGGCGATCCTGGCAAGCACGCCGGGCGGGTGGCGCGCATCAGCCCGTCGATCACCGAGGACAACCGCACCCTGATGGTGGAGGCCGAGGTGCCCAATGTCGACGGCCGGCTGCGACCCGGCTCCTTCGCCCGCGCCGAGATCGTCGTGCTGGCGGCGGACTCCGCCGTGCTGGTGCCGGCGTCCTCCATCGTCTCCTTCGCCGGCATCGACAAGGTGATGGGCGTCGAAGACGGAAAGGCCGTCGAAAAGCGGGTTAAAACCGGCCGCAAAGCCGGCGATCGCATCGAAATCGTCGACGGCGTCAAGCCCGGCGAGTCCGTCGTGGTGCAGCCGGGCAACCTCGTCTCTGGCGAAGCCGTCAAGGCAGTGCCCTAGAGAAGCATCATGCAGAAGCTCGCCGAGATCTGTATCCGCCGGCCCGTCTTCGCGGCCATGATCATCCTCGCTCTCGTGGTGGTGGGCGCCGCCAGCTACGGCCGCCTCGGCGTGGACCGCTTTCCGTCCGTGGACCTTCCTACCGTCTCAGTGCGCACCACCCTTCCCGGCTCCTCCACCGAGGAGACGGAGGCCGAGATCTCGCAGCCGATCGAAGAAGCGGTCAACACCGTCGAGGGGATTCAGGAGCTGCGCTCCGTCTCGTCGGCGCGCGGATGGCTTGCAGGATCCGTATTGGCGACGCACAGACCGACGAAGAACCAGAAACCGATCCGGTCGGCTCAGATTGACACACGAGTCGAGCAGTTCGAGTTCGAAGGCCGCTACGCGCGCAAGGTCGGCGGCCCGCGTGACGAGGACAGAGCATGTCGAGCTTCAGGATCGGCCGCGCGATCGATAGCTGTGCGTCAGGCCTGGTGCGACGGTGAGCTTCTTGCTCTCGCGCCTGGAGGTTCTTATGGTGCCGACAGTCTGACTCGAACAGACGACCTACCGCTTACAAGGCGGTTGCTCTA
>DATIOS010000440.1:0-4253 GCA_035472915.1 Thermoanaerobaculia bacterium | reverse complement strand
GCCGCGGATCGTGGAGCTGGGCGGAGTGGTTGCGCACGTCGACGATCGTCGGCGCCTCGCCGGCGTCCATCATCCTTTTGAGGTCGGCCACCGAGATGCGCGCCAGATAGAGAAGCCTGCTGAAGCGCTTGCGTTGCCACCACTTGACGGCGATCACCAGCAGCAGCCCCGCGGCCAGCACCACCAGCGCCCAGAAGCCCAGGGTCTCCAGATAGTCCACCACGCGATCGATGGCGCGGTGAAAGATACCGCCCAGCAGCACGCCGGAGCCGAGCCAGAGCAGGCTGCCGAAACCGTCCCAGAGAAGGAAGGCGCCCAGGCTGCGGCCCGTGGCTCCGGCGAGAGGCGGCGCCACCGTACTGTAGCCGGGTATGAACTTGGCGTAGAGCAGGGACGGCATGCCGGCGCGCTCGAACATGTCCTCGGTGCCCCGCACGCAGGTATCCGGGGAGAGGGAGAGCCGGCAGAGAGTTTTCAACACGCGGTGCCCTTGCCAGCGGCCGAGCAGGAACCACACCGTGTCCGCTGAGACGGAGGCCAGCAGTGCCACTCCCAGGAGAGAAGGCAATCCCATCTTGCCCTGGGCGGCGAGGGCTCCGGCCACGATGAGCGTCGGCAGGGCCGGAATGGGCGCGCCGATCTGCTCCAGAAAGACGTTGGCGAAAACGATGTACAGGCCGTAGCGGACGAGATCGGCGATCAGCGTTTCCATGGGAGAGTCATAGTAATCCTTTCCGCCCTTGACAGCTTGCCGTGGTCCTGCGGTAAGCTGACTGGGAACGGAAACCTGACGATGCGCGACAATGGCCAACTTCAACCCGCAATCTCCTCCCCCGGGGCCTGGCGTACGCATCATCATCACTCCGTGAGCTGAGCCGGGCACCGTCCCGGTCGCATGGACCCGGGACGCGAGACCATTAGACGACAAGCGTCAACCTCCTTCCGGGTCCGGAAGGAGGTTTTGTTTTGGGGACATCCCGCGCCACGCTGGTCGCGACGGTCACGACCCTGCCGGAGGGAGGGCTCGCGAGTCTCGCCGCCTCCGGCCTCGACGGGGTCGAATGGCTGGAGGTGCGGGGTGACCTGGTGGGGGATCTCGACCCCGCCGGTCTCCGCTTCTTCCCCGGCAAGCTCCTCTATACCCTGCGCAGCCGCGCCGAAGGCGGCGCCTTCGAAGGCTCGCCCGAACGTCGCAAACGGCGCCTGATCGAGGCCGCCGCCCGCTACGACCTGGTGGATCTCGAGGCGGCTCGCGACCTGTCGCCGGAGGTGCTCGCGGCGGTGCCCGCGGAGCGCCGGGTTCTCTCCTGGCACGGCCCGGCGGCCGATCTGGACGCGCTCAAGGCCACCTTCGAGCGCATGGCGAGCACTCCCGCGTTGCTCTACAAGCTGGTGCCAACGGCCGCCCAGTCGGGCGAGGAGCTGCCGGCTTTGCAGTTTCTCCAGGGTCTGGGGCGCCGCGACGTCATCGCTTTCGCTACCGGTGCCACGGGTGCCTGGACTCGACTCGTGGCGCCCCGGCTGGGCGCGCCGGTGGTCTACGGCGCCCTGGGGGAGGTTGCGGGCGCGCCGGGCCAGCTCTCGATCGAGCGTCTGCGCTCGGACTACGGTCTGCCGGAGCTGCCGCCGGTCGAGGGGTTGTTCGGCATCGTCGGCCATCCCGTCGCCCAATCCCTCTCCCCCCGCATCCACAACAGCGCCTACCGCGCCCTGGGAATTCCAGCCCTCTATCTCGCTTTCGACACCGACTCCTTCGGCGACTTCTGGCTGGAGGTGGTGGAGAGCGGTTTCCTGGAGACGCTGGGATTCCCCCTCCGTGGCCTGTCGGTGACGACACCCTACAAGGAGGCTGCCCTTGCCGTGGCCGGAGCCGAGAGTCCCCTGGCAGGACTGATCGGGGCTGCCAATACGCTGGTGTGGAACCAGGGCGTGTGGGAGGCCGAAGCCACCGACCCGGATGGCGTCGTCCTGCCCCTGCGGGACCGCAACATCTTCCTGGACGGCCTCGAGGCGGCCGTGGTTGGGGCTGGTGGCGCGGGGCGATCAGCAGCCGAGGGTCTCAAGAAAGCGGGAGCGCAGGTGACGATCTTCAACCGCGATCCCGAGCGCGGCCGTGCCGCTGGCGAGCGTCTGAAGATCCCGTTCCGCCCTCTCGCCGAGCTCGATCCCGAGCAGTTCGGCCTGCTGGTGAACGCCACGTCCCTGGGCCGCGGCGCGAGCGATCCCCTGGCTTTCGACGTGAACCGGTTGCGGCTCGGAGCGGCGGTGGTCGATCTCGTTTACCTGCTCGACCGGCCGACGCGCCTCCTCGACCTGGCTGCGGCGCGGGGCGCGGTGGCCATCGACGGGCGGGAGGTGCTGATCGACCAGGCCCGCGGACAGTTCCGCCTGATGACCGGGCAGGACCTGCCCCTTGAGCTCGCCCGCCGGGCGACCGGTCTGGAGGCGGCATGAGAGTCTCCGCGGCGTTGCCCACCGGCGTCGCCGCCCTGCTGTTCGAAAGCGCCCGCCGTCGCCGCGACGCGGAAGACCTCTTGGTGGCGCACCTGCGGGAGGCCGGCTACTCGGAGGTCATCCTTCCCATCCTCGACTACCTGGAGCCCTACGACTCGCTGCTGACTCCGGTCTCGCGGGGCGAGCTGTACCGCTTCGTCGATCGAGATGGCGAGCTGCTTGCCCTGCGCGCCGACTTCACGCCCATGCTGGCACGGCTGCTGGCGCCCCGCCTCGCCTCCCTTTCGCTCCCTCTTCGTCTCTACTACCGCGGCGACGTGGTGCGCTACCAGGAGGAGCGGGCGGGGCGGGCGCGGGAGTTCTACCAGCTCGGTGCCGAGCTGCTGGGCCTTTCCGGCGAGGCGGCGGAGCACGAGGTGCTGCGGCTTTTCCTGGAGCTGGCCACGGCTGCCGGCGGCGGCGCCCTCCAGGTGGTGCTCGGCTTCGCCGGCGCCCTCGACCGGCTGCTGCTGACTGCGGATGCCGCCGACCCCGCGGCGCTGGCGGCGGCGGTGGCGCGGCGTGAGCGCAGTGAGGTCCGCCGCGCCTGCCCCACCCTCCTGTCGGTCGTGGAGAACGGTCTGCCCAACCGGCCGGAGGATCTGGGACCGGAGGCTGCAGGTCGTCTTCAGGGTCTTCTGAGGCTCCGCGACGAGCTCGCCGCGACCTTTTCACGGGCGCGGTTGACGATCGATCTCGCCGAGTTCGCCTGCAACAGTCTGGATCCGCGGCTCTCGGTAGCCGAAGAGGAGCGCCCCTACTACGACGGCGTCGTGTTCCACGCCTACGCGGGGCCCGCCGCACTGCCGGTGGGCGGCGGCGGGCGGTATGACAGGCTCTTCCGCTCGCTGGGGGCCGAGGTGCCGGCCGTGGGTTTCGCCATCAGCCTGGAGCGGCTGCTCGAAGCGAAGGCGGGGGAGACACGGCCGTGATTCGGCTGGCGCTCCCCAAGGGACGGAACCTGGAGGCTGCCATCGCCGCCTTCCGCGCTGCGGGTATCGCGCTCGACGGTGCCGGAGCCAACGGCCGCAGCCTGATCTGGCGGCTGCCGGACGAGGGGATCGAGATCCTCTCGCTCAAGGATTGGGACCTTCCTCTTTACGTCGGCCGCGGCATCGCGGACTGCGGCATCGTCGGCAGCGACGTGTTGGAGGAGGTGGATGGCGACCTGCTGGTGCCGGTGCGCCTCCTGGCCGGGCGCTCCCGGATGTCGCTGATCGGCCGCGAGCCGGCCCTCCCCGCCGCCGGGACCCAGGTTCGGCTGGCCACCAAGTACCCGAACACGGCCCGGCGTATCGTGGCCGGCCGGGCGTGGGGAGCGGAAATCATGACGCTGTCGGGCTCGATCGAGCTGGCGCCGGCGCTCCACCTGGCCGAGCTGGCTCTGGACATCGTCCAGACCGGCCGTACCCTGGCCGAGAATCACCTGGTGGAGATCGAGAGGGTCGCCGAGGTGGCCGCTTGTCTGGTGGTGAACCGCGCCTCCTACCAGCGCCACCGGGCGCGTCTCAACGATTGGATCGGCCGCCTGGAAGCGGCGGGGGTGGTCTCGTGAGTACTCTCGACGTCGTCAAGTCCGGCTCCAGGGGCGGCCGCCGCGCCGTCGATCGCCTCGTCCGTCGCGGTGAGAGCGTGCTGGACGCCAAGACCGTGCGCAAGGCGGAGAAGATCGTCGCCGAGGTCCGGAAGAAGGGCGATCGCGCCCTTCTTGACTACGCCCGGCGGCTCGATGGAGCTGAGGCGGACTCGGTTGCCGATCT
>DATIOS010000439.1:0-8004 GCA_035472915.1 Thermoanaerobaculia bacterium | reverse complement strand
TGATGGCGTCCTCGAAGTTGCCCGGCTTGACCCCTTTGAAGCGGACCCGCATGTTTTCGCTGGTCTTTGGCTCTTTGAGGGTGAAGTAGAGCGACTCCTTGGCTTCATGGTAGGAGGAGCTCCCCTTCTCCAGCGCTCCCGCCACCTGCACGATGCGGTCGCCCTCGCGGGCCTGCTGGTAGGAGACATACGGCGTCATGGAGCTTTTGAACGTGGTAAACGCGAATCCCGCGAAGGCCACCAAGAGCAGCCCGCCGAGCACGTACATTCGGTTCTTTTTCATGAGCTTTTCTCCGAATTGCCCTCGGCCCGGCGCAGCCCCTTCCCGAGGCGCAGCAGGTAAAGAAACAATCCCGTCCAGATGATCAGGTTGACGGCCACGATCCAGCCGTTGGCACCCAGTTCCATGGTCCCTACTCCTTTAGTGCCGCTCGCCGCTCGGCGAGAGCCTCCAAACGGCATTGCAGATTATGAATCCAGAAAAACAGGGCGGCGAAGCCCAGGCCGCTCGCATAAAGAACGTGCTGAATGCGAGGGTCCATTTCCACCTTGCCCGAGGAGTTGACCACCGGGTCGGGGTGAAGCGAAAAGGTGATGCGAGGGACGATCCAAAAGAGGAACGGCGTCACCACCAGCCCCAGGAGCGCATAGACCGCGGCCAGCCGCGCCCGCTTCTCCGGCTCCTCGACGGACTGCCGGAGGGCCAGGTAGGCGGCGTAGAAGAGGAGAGAGGCGAGAATCGAGGTCTGGCGCGGGTCCCAGTTCCACCACGCTCCCCACTCGATTTTCGCCCACACGGCGCCGGTGACGGTGGCGAGGACGCCGAACAGCAGCCCGATCTGGATGGCCACCCCGGCGGAGCGGTCGTGCCGCGGGTTGCGGCGCACCAGGTACATCACGCTCCACACCGCCGCGGCGATGAAGGCGAGGAACGACGTCCAGGCCATGGGAACGTGGAAAAAGACGATGCGGCTCGATCCCGGAACCCGGAAGTGCTCCGCCACCGGGGCATAGAAGAACGCCCCGACGATGACGAGCGCCAACCACAGCCACAGCAACCAGGCGAAAAATGTTTTCATGGATTCCACACCGCTGGAAAGAGCATCAGTCCGGCAACGGTTATCGTTGCATCATACAGGAGCAGCACGGGTAGAGATACACCGCCCGGGTCGCCGGCCGTGGCGCCGCGGGTCAACTCCACGGCCAGCACCAGCAGCGGCAGCAGGATGGGAAACGACAGGACGGAAAAGAGCGTCCCCTTGCTGCGCGCCTGGGCGATGATGGCGGCCACCAGCGTGCTGCCGGCCGCGAGGCCATAGCCCCCCGCCGCGAGCACGGCGGCGAACAGCCAGGGCGAAGCCACTTCCAGGCTGGTCATCATCAGGTAGAACGGAGTGACCAGCACCTCCAGCGCGAACACCAGGGTCAGGTTGTAGAGGAGCTTGCCGCAGAAGAGGGCCGAAGGCGTCGCCGAGAGCCGCAACGCCATCGCCGTCTGGGTCTCTTCTTCTTGAACGAAGGTGCGCGGCAAGCCCGCCGCCACGGAGAAGAGCAGGATGATCCACAGGAGCACGGGCAGCACGGCCGTCCCGTGCGACCGGTCCACTCCCAGCGGTCCCAGACTGAAGCTCACCACCACCAGGGTGGTGAAGGCGAAGAGGGCGAGAGTGTTCAAGGCGTAGCGGGTGCGATACTCGCACCGCCACTCCTTCACGAACATCGCCGTCGCCTCAGCGGCCCAGGTCGAGATGAGTGGCCACATGCAGGAAGTCCAGGGACGACGGATTGGCGACGACGGCGAGGCCGCCCGCCGCGAGGTGCTCGTCGAGAAGCTCGCGGGCGATGCGCTCGCCGGCGGCGTCGAAGTTCTGGAACGGCTCGTCGAGCAGCAGAAGCCGGGCCGAGTGGAGCAAAGCGAAGCCCCAGCGCAGCCGCTGGCGCATGCCGGAAGAGAGATTGCCCGCCAGCCGGTCGAGCGGCAGGGCCAGCCGGCCGAGGACGTCGAGACCGCGCGCGGGCGACACCCGCCGCAGCTTGGCGAAGAAGGCCAGATTCTCTTCCACCGTGAGCTCGGCGTAGAAGGCGAGGTCCGGAGCCACCACGCCCACCCGCCGCCGCCGCTCCGCGGCATCGAGTGGCGTGCCGTTCTCCTGATAGGCGATCGTGCCGCCGTCCGCCGCCAGCAGTCCGGCCAGGCAGCGCAGCAGAGTGCTCTTCCCCGACCCGTTCGGCCCCGTCACCAGCATCATCTCGCCAGGGCCCACCGTGCCGGAGACGCCCTGCAACACCGACAGCCGCCCAAAGCGGCGGCGAATCTGGTCGAACTGGAGCCGGGGGGAATTCACGCCGGAGAATATACAGGCAGATCGCCGAAAACTCCCCGGATCAGCCCCCTGGGAGCGCTGGCGTCCCGCCGGCCTACTAACTTTGTCTTTTGAGAGCAGCACCAAGACTCGTAACGTTCTCCGTGCCGGAAGACCCTCATCACCCGGCCCTTACGGGCCGGTGGTAGCATCTCCCTCTCCATGACAACTCGAAATCTTTCCAGTCTCGCGGTAGCCCTTCTCCTCCTCATCGCCTGCGTTCCCCATCCCGCCGTGCGAACGGCGCGCGAGACGCCGGACCTTCAGGTTCCTCATATCGAAGAGCGGGCTCTCCTCCTGCTTCTGGTGGATCGTCAGACGTACGACGACTTCACCGTGCAGATGTGCCTCAAAGGGAACGCGGCACTGCGCGAGGATCTCGCTGTGGCCCTGGGGCGGATTCCGGACCGGGCGGGGCGGCGGGTTCTCGAAGGGTTGCTGATCGACGAGTCTCCCGCCGTGCGGCGGGCGGCGACGTTTGGCCTGGGCGTGCTGGGGGATCCGCAGGCCCAGGCCGCCCTGCTGCTGGCGGAGCGCGATCCGGACCGGGAGACCGGCACACTGGCCGTGGAAGCTCTCGGCAAGCTCGGCGCCCGGGTGGTCGACGTCCTCGAACCGCTGCTCCCGCTGCCCGAGGAGGAGCGGTGGGCGCGCCTTCTCCCCGGCCTGTTCCGCTTCAAGGAGGAGACGATCATTTCTCTCGGCGAGCGCGGTCTCGCCCGGCCGGACCCCGTGCTCCACGCCCAGGCCGCCTACGCACTGTCTCGAAATCCATTCCCCGCGGCTCTTCCCACCCTGCGCAAGCTGCTGGCCGACGGCGATCCCCGAGTGCGTGCCTGGGCGGCCCGAGCCCTTGGGATCGTCGGGACCAGCGAGGATCTGGCGGCCCTGCGTCCTTTACTCGAGGACTTAGATTCCGGTCCCCTCATCCAGGCGCTTCGATCCGCCAAGGCGCTCGTCGCCGCCGGCAAGGCAAAGCCGTTGGAGGACTGGACGCCCCGCCTGCGAGCGTTGATGGACGATCCACGCCCCGGAGTGCGGGCGAGCGCCTTCGACGCGGCCGGCGTCTGGGCCGTGCCTTCGCTCGGCGAGGCCTTGGCCGCCCGGGTGGACGGCGGCGAGCCGTGGGAGAAGGGAACGGCTCTCGTGGCCCTGGCGGCGGGAAAGTATCCGCAGGCCGCGGCGCGAATCGCCACGGCGGCGGCTGTGGACGATGTCGCCTTGCGGGCTCGCGCCGCGGAAGCCGCCGGCTCTCTGGGGCTGGCCACGGAGGCCGACATCCTGAAGAAGCTGATCGCCGATCCAGCCCCCCGAGTCCGCGCCGCCGCGGTCTCCGCCTGGCTGGCGGCGGACGCCAAGGCCGGCGACGTGGCCCGAAAGGCCCTGCTCGATCCTGATCCTGGAGTACGAGGCGCCGCGCTCGACTGGTTGGTGGAGCATCCCGTGGCAACGTTCGCCGAGCTCCAAGCGGCGCTTCCCGGGGTCTATCGCGAGGGACTGGAGGAGATGGGCCTCGCCGAGGTGCGGGCGCTGGCGGCGCGGGGCAAGGCCGAGCCCTTGGAGACGGGCGCGATCATCGCTCTCCTGGAGAAAGCCGCTGCCGCCGGACCCTACGTGCTGCGCCGGGAGGCGGGCGAAAGCCTGGCCAAGCTCGGACAGACGAAGATCCCGGCCCCCGGCCCCGCGAGCCGCCAAGAGGTGGACAGCTATCGATCGATCGTGCAGCGCACCCGCCGGCCGCGGACGGTGGAGATCCGCACCCAGCGCGGGACGATCACCGTCCGCCTGGCCTGCCCCGAGGCGCCGCTCACCTGCCTCAACTTCCTGCAGCTCGCAAACCAGGGCTACTTCGACGGCCTCACCTTCCACCGCGTCGTCCCCGATTTCGTAATCCAGGGCGGCGATCCGCGCGGCGACGGCAGCGGCGGCCCGGGCTACGTCATCCGCGACGAGATCAACCGGCTGCGCTACGGCCGCGGCGCAGTGGGAATGGCCCTCGCCGGCGCTGACACCGGCGGCAGCCAGTTCTTCATCGCCCTCTCCCCCCAGCCGCACCTCGACGGCGGCTACACCGTCTTCGGCCAGGTCGTGGCCGGCGACGCCGTGCTCGACGAGATCCGCATCGGCGACAAGATCGAGAAGGTCGTCGAAGTGTCGCAGTAGCCGGAGTCGTTTTACGGCGCCGGCAACTGGCGCTGCCAGATGCCGTTGCCGTGGGTGACGAGCCGCAGGAGCCGCTCGGGCGCATAGAACAATAGATCGACGCTGAGAACGCCTCGATAAAGCCCTTCGCTCCACGCCTGCCAGGTCGCGCCGCCGTTCGCGGTGCGGTAGACGCCCTGATCGGTCGCCAAGTAAAGGTGCCGCGAGTCTTTGTCCGCCGGGTCCACCAAGAGGCCCGAAGCCCAGACGTCGGGCAGCCGGCCGCCATCGAGATCCTGCCATTTCCGCGGCGCTCCCTCCGCCATGTCGAGCTTCCACAGATGGGAGAAGCCGAAGCCGCCGAGGGTGAGATAGATGATCGATCCGTCCGCGGCGTGTGGATTGAAAACGATCGCCATTGGATAGCCGTTCTCCGGTAGATCGTAGGTGATGCGTTCCCAGGTACCGCCCGCATTCCTGGAACGGAAGACGTTCATCCGGTTGTAGCGGGGCGCCGTGGCGATCACGAGATGATTCTCGTCCTTGGGCGCCACCGCCAGGGAAAAGATCGGATTGCCGTCGAGCTCACGGCCGAGGCTGGTGGGCGCCCAGGAGACGCCGGGCGCGGCATTCGAGGTGCAGGACTTCTCCGGAATCCCCGTTTCCGCGCTCGCCAGCGGCGACCACGAGTGCTCGGGCGCTTTATCCGACCGGTAGACCACGTCCCGCACGGCATAGAGCCGGTTGCGGTTCGAAGGCGCCAGCACCAGCGGCGCGTTCCACGAGGTGTTGTCGAGACAGTTGGGGCTGCGCTGTAAAGGATTGACGTCGGGAATGTAACAAGGATCAAAAGCGCTGGCGGGATCGATGGGCTGCGGCTTGCAGTTGGGGTCCTTCCCAACGTCGCAAGCGTTCTGTTGCCAGCGCCCGAGCTGCCGGTTGCTGTGCGTGGTGAAATATCCGATGCCCTTCTCGTCGTCGAAAGCGGAGAATCCCGCCTCCTGGCCCCAGCCCGAAACGATTTTCCAGGTGCTGGGATCGCCGGAGTAGCTCAGGAATCCCACGCCGTAATCCTGGGGCACGCCGGCGATGAAGTCGCGGTTTTTCTGCGAAATGGAAACACCGCGGTAGAACTGGAGCGTGTTGAAACCCTGGTTGACCCGCTCGATGGTGCGCCCGCCGTCGGCCGAGCGGTAGACGCCGTGATCGCAGGCGAAGTAAACGATCTCCGGCTGTCCAGGGGCGTAGACGATGGCGTGGAAGTCGACGAAGATGAGCGAGTCGACGCTCTGCGAGTAGACGGCCTGGCCCATCAGCCGGTTTTCCTTCCAGACGACGAAACCCTCCAGGGTCTTGCCGCCGTCGAAGGAGCGGTAAGGGCCGACATAACCGACATAGACGTTGTCAGGCTCCAACGGATGAACCGCCACCGTATTGGCGTACCAGCCCTGGGAGTAGCCGCCGTCACGCGACGTGCTCCGCGTCTCCCAGGAGTCGCCGCCGTCGACGCTGCGTAACAGACAGGCCGAGTGGTCGACCAGGGGTGTCGGAGTGTAAAGGCATTTGAAACGTTTATTTTCAGGATAGGTATAGCCGTCGGTGCCGCCCGTTTCGTCGGCGCCGGCGGCAACTTGGTTGTTGGTGAACAGCAGCCGGGTCAGATTGCCGATGCTGACGTAGAGCGTCTCGGGATTGGAAGCCGAGCGGGCCAGCTCTGCCTTGCCCTCATAGCTGACGGGCAGCCCGCGCACGAGCCGGGTCCAGGTAGCGCCGCCGTCTCTCGTCTTGTAAAGACCGTTGCCTGGGCTCGCGAAGTTGCCGAACGCGACCACGACTTCGAGGGGTTTTCTGGGATTGACGCTCATCGAGGTCGCTGCGACCACCGCAAGAGAGAGCTTCCAGTCCGCGGTAGTCTCGGCGGCCGTCTTCGATCCATCGAGACGGTACACGCCTTCAGAGGTCGCGGCCCAGACCGTAAACCGGTTCGGGTCAGTTGGATCGGGCACGATCTGGAGACTCTGCACGCCGGTCTGCTGGCTCGGCTTTCGATCGAGGCTTTTCGACCACGTCCGGCCGCCGTCGGTCGAGCGCAGGATGCCGATACCGTAGTTGCCCCGCGAAGTCTGGTTGTCGAAGCCGCGGGCCGTCGTTCGCTGATAGCCGTAGACCTCGCCGGTGCCGATATAGATGATGTCAGGATCTTGCGAATCGATCGCGATGGCGCCAACCCCGAGGACCGGAAAGCCGGTATCGACGTAGCGCCAGCGCCAATAGGGCCGGCTCGCGTCCCGCCAGTTGGCCGCCAAGGGATTGGCGTCGGCCGGAGTCGAGCTGCCGGGGCGGGAATCGGAGCGCTCGCTCACCCAGAGCCCGCCGCTTGCGGAACCGGCGAAGACCCGATTGGGATTTCGTGGATCCACGGCCAGGGAGATGACCCTACCGCCGAGCCCCTCGTTGCCGGTCGTTCCCAAAGGCCCGAGAGACCGCCAGGCTTCCTCACCCCGAACCGCGCCTGGTGCCCTGAGCAAGAATGCGGCAGCCAGACAGCCCATCGCCACTCGTCGCAGAGCGTTCGGTCCCATCGTGAATTCTCCCTCCGTATCTTGGATCCGGAGGCAGGATAGCACGGGGTTGCAACGGATCACTTAGGAACTTGAAAACGCCAGCCCCGGGTAGGCTACGTTACTTCGCCAGATGTTGCTTTGCCGCGGCCACCAGCTTCTTGAGCTCCGAGGCGGAATCGGCAGTAGGCGCGCTCTGAAACAAAGCCACGGAGAACACTACAGTCCCTTGCGAATCTATTGCCGAGAGGCCGGGATTGTGCCTTCCCTTCTGTTGGCGGTCCTGCATTCGCTTCGCCGAAGCGTCGGCCTCGGAGCTGGAGCCCGCGGTAGCGAGAATCCGAAACTGTCCGCCGCCGCCCTTACCCGTGTAAGAGCAGTTCATATCACCGGGTGTTGCGGTCACAGTGTATCCCATGATCCCGCCCCACACTTCGGCTGAAACAACCTCGCAGGGCGACAAAGAAGCGCCGTAAGCCGTCGAAACCGAGAAAGATAGCAATGCGAGGGAAAGAGGCAGCATGATTCGGCCAATGATACGCATGATCTAGTCTCCTGTGGAGCGGTAAGAGAAGGTCGGAGGAGGAATGTCGCGACTCGGGAAACGGCCACCAGTCGTCGCGAAAACCAAGGTCATGCTGAGTGTCTCATAGAACGGGTCCGATGGGGCCATCGCGTTACTGGCAGGCGGGGGACACGCCCGTCGCAGTGGCGGCACGGAGGTTCGAGGCGACCTCCTTCAGCTTGGGGCGCGCTTTCAACGCCAGCGCGCACCATGATTCATGGCTGAAGAGATCGCGAGGATCTCGAAACCCTAACCCGAAAAGGAGTTGACATGACGAGAGGCCGTGGTTTGAGCTCCCTGTTCGCCGCAGTACTCCTCGGATTTGCCCTGGTCGTAAGCGCCTCGGCCCAGGCCGCCCCCGCGACGCCCGACG
>DATIOS010000438.1:0-6243 GCA_035472915.1 Thermoanaerobaculia bacterium | reverse complement strand
AGGAGCTTGGAGACAAAAAGGAAGAGAGCGCACCTCAGCTCCTGATCCTGGGCTGCGACAGCATGCAAGAGACCGCCAAGTGGGCGAAGAGCCTCTGTAGCGTCGATGCCGTAATACGGGATTTCTCGCGCTCGGCCCGCGAGGCACGGGAGAGAGAGGTGGCGGAGATGGCCGCCGCGGGCATGGCCGCTGGGCCCCCCCAGCCGTCCGACGAAGCTCTGCCCCTTCAGCATATCTATCGGTTGCGGGACTTCCGGACCGGTGCCGTGGACCCGTTGGGGCTCGAGGACTTGGTGGCAGCCTGCGAGCGACTGAGCGTGCCCTGGCATTACCGGCTGTGCGGTGATGGCCGGCGCGATCTGGGCCGCGGCCCCTTGCTGCTGCGTGAGGAGCCCATCCACCACGTCGACTCGCCGGAGGACGCCTGCGTCGTGCTGCTGGCGGGGACGTGGAGCGAGGTCCGCCGGGAGAGCTGGCGTCTGGTGCGCGCGGGGGCCCACTTCAGTCGCGTCCGCGGCTCGGGGGGAGAGACGAGGCACCACGCCGGCGACGGGACTGAGACCATCGCCTTTGTCCTGCACGTGGATCCCGACGTCGAAATGGCGTTCACTCATTTCGATCCGGGCTTCTCGCTCGCCCCTGCCCTCGACGCGCTCCCCCGGCCGGTGATCCGCCCTCCGGTGGGTCTCGCCGTCGAGCCGCACCTGACGGCCGACCTGGTGCAGCACTGGCTCGAAGTCGAGGAGGTCGTGCGGGTGTTTGGTGGTTCGACGGCTCCTACCCTGAGCTGGCTGGCCCGCGAGGGACTGCTGCTGTGCGAGCCGCGCATCGACGTCAACGACCGGTCCAACGAGTACGTCGAGCAGGTCCACGTGCGGGCTCTGGCCCGAGCGGTGCGTACGCCGGGGGAAGAGGATGATGCCTTCGGAGCCCGTGGGCTCCTGCCGCCCAAAGTCGCTCAAGTGGAGGTTGCCGCTCGCGACCTTGTCGCCATTCGCGACCGGACCAACCTCACCGAGTTGGGGCTGTGCGACGACGCCAGCGCCCACTTCGGCCACTATCTCGGCCGGATCTTCAAGGATGCCCGCGGCACCTACGTCGTGGTGGGCAGGGCGGCGGAAGAGAGCGGCGAGCTTGTCGGGGATGCCGCCCGTACTCGCCGGGGAGACGTGCTGGTCGAGCCCCTCCTGACGGATGAGATCTCAAGCCCCCGGTGGCAGTTCCAGGTGCGCTCGCTGCGGAGTGTCGAAGACTCTGCCCGGCTCCTCGAGGCCGCAGGGGGCAGCTTCCCCGAGCCCCACCGGGTGCTGCTCGGCCGCTACCCCTTCGCCCTGTCCCTGGAACCCGTCGAGGTGCGGGTGGAGCACGTTGCCACCTATCGGTTGGGGCCCATCCACTGCGAGGTCCGGCAACGGACTCTGGTGGATCCGGAGACCCGAGAGCACTACCGCGATCTCCCGCTGTCTACCGTGGCGCTATTCCTCGTTCCCAACCCCGACGAAGACGAAACCGTGGCAGCAGCGGAAGCCGGGATGAGGTCGCGGCTTACCCTACGGGGGGCCCGGCTCCTCGCCGCAGCCTTGCGAGCTCTGCTTCCTCTGCTCTACCGCGGTGCCGGAGAGAGCGTGCAGGTAGCCCTCGTCGTCGCGGATATTGGACAGCGGCAGCCTGAGGATCTCCTGCGCTCCGGCGAGGGCTTCCATCTTTTCGATACCCAATCCGGCGGCAACGGCACGGCGCGGGCGATCTATCGCGACGGGCTGGAGTTACCCCTGCGCCTCTGCCGTTTGATGATCGAACGCATCCTCTCGCCCGACCGGCTGCGCGCCCTCTATGACGAATGGGGAGTAGAAGCCGAGATCATCGCCGAGAGCCAGGGGGAGGAAGGAGCAGCGTCCGCAGCTTTCAGCGAAGCAGTCCGGCACGAGGCCCTCGCATGGCTGGACAGCCGGCTCCAGCCCGAAGGCGGACCTGAGGCCTTGCATGATCCTGGCACGGCTCGGGGCAGCTCCGAAAAAGGGGAAGACAACGTATTCGATTTCGGCCGCTGTTGGTACAGCCGTGACGGTTTGCTCTCAGACCTGCTCTGGGCGCGGCACCGCTGGCATCTGCCCTCCAAGGGCGAGGCGATGCTCGACGTGGGGATCGACCGCGCTACAGTGGCCGAGGCGCGCTCCCTTTCTCCCGGCCCAGCGGCACTGGGGCCTCTGGAGAAGAATCAGGCTCCCCAGGAGGTCTGGTTCCTGCCGCCGGGCGAGACCAAGCCAAAGAGCTCGCAGGAAGCTCTGACCACAGATTCTGAACGCCTGCGGCTCCTTTTCCTCCAGGTGATGGCGGCAGCCGCTCAGGCCGCTCCTGCACTCGCCCCGCTCGCTGCTCTGCTGCGGGAGCACGGCGGGAGCTCAATCGAGGAGCCCGAGGGCAGGATCCAGCTCGCACGGCATCTCGCCGCATTCGTGAAGGCGATTCCGAGTCGAGGCTCCGGTCCGTTCCGTTCGCCAGTTGACACCCTGCTCCAGCGCTTTGGCGACGAGCGTTCCAAGAGCCTTCTCCTGGCTTTGCTACTCCATTCCTGTGGCATCGAAGCCGGCGTCTTCCTTGACCCTGCCGGGAGCGGTGCGCTGACGGCTGCTGCACTGCCGGAGCCTGCCAGCTCGTCCGGAGAGGGGGCCCTGCCCAGCCTAGAGGCTTGGGCAGCGGCTCTTCAGGGCCCGCCCCCTGGCCTTTGGGCCACACCTCCGCCAGCAGAGTCCGGTGCTGCCCATTCTCTGCTCGTGCCGGTCTCGGTTTCCACGGGCGCAGTGGGAGCCGTTTTCGTCGAGCATCCGGAGACCTGGGTGCTGCTGCCTATAGCCGTACCTGGAGGAACGCAACCATGAAAAGAAGCCCGAAGATCCTCCTCGGCTGCTTCCTGGCCCTTTTGCTTTTGGGCACGGGCTGCGGCGAGCGTCCACCTCGTGAGGTGTCGTCTCCGGTCTTCGATCCGCGGTCCCCCTTCCCCGAGTTGGCGGGAACAAAGGCCAAGAAGACGACACCCAGAGAGAAGGAGAGCGCCTTCCGGCGGGTACTCGCGGGGGCAACGCCGAGCCAGGTTCCTACCCAGCAAGAACCATCTGGGCAGATTCTACCTCTGGGCAACGGCCTGCTGGGAGAGCTGCCAGGTAAACCCGGGTCCTGGACCTGGGCGGCAGACCCAAGCCTGACGCTCGCCATGCACAGGGGTGCCGCTGGGATGGACGCTCTGATCTGGGCCGAAGCTTTCTCCCCCCGGATGGTACAAAGCCCTTCTGCGGAGGTCCGCTGGTTCCAGCGCACAATCATCCCGGAAGAAATGGAGGATCTGCTCGACCTAGCCACCATCGAGGGCCTCTTCGGGCGCGGCCTTGGCCGGCGGATTGCCCGCGAAACGGGGCTCGACGCCGTTCAAGCGGGAAGACTCCTGCAACTCGTAACGACCCGGACGGGCGGGTTGGGGCTCGGCTTCCATTCCGCTCGCGAAGGCTCCTCAGGCACGCGATGGAACGGCCGGAATTCCCATGGTGTGACGGTCTCCATGGCCCGTTCCTCGGGGACCTGGGGACGGCAGCGGCGGTTCCCCACCGATCTCTCGCGTGCACTTGGGCGTCTGGAAACGATTGCCGAGCTGAGCCAGGTGGCGGTATGGCTATCCCGTGCGGGGAACGCCGAGGGAGCGGCTCCGCATAGCGGATCTGCCTATCTCCTGATCGGGAGTGCCGCCGCCGAGAACGACGCGATAGGCACCCACCTCGCCGTGCTGTGTGCCCGCACGCCAGACTGCTCGGTGGCGGCGGAGTTGGCCTCGTTCTTAGGATCTCTCCAGATAGCCGACCTTCCGCGACTGCAGCGGCTGCAGGGATCTTCGGCCGGAGATCCGTCAGATCTCGCACAGAGCGCCGGACTTCAGATCCGCCCCACGGGATTGCTGCCGAATCCGGAGATCTTGGAAACCGCAGGGCCGCCTGCGGCGAAGCCACCACAGTAGGGTTTCAGGCCTTACCCAGTCCCCACGATCCCCAAAATCTCCCGCCCGTATTTCTGCACGATCGTTGGACCGATTCCTGGGACGTTGAGGAGGTCGGACTCGCTCCGCGGCAGGTTGAGGGCGATGGCGTGGAGGGCGCGGTCGGTGAGGATGCGGAAGGCGGGGACGCGGCGGCGCTTGGCCTCGGCCCTGCGCCAAGTCCTTAGGGCTTCGACGAGCTGCGGCGAGACCAGATCGGAGACTGATGCGGGCTCGATCCCCTGGGCGGCCTGGGCGGCCAGCCGTTTGCGAATCGCTCTCGGTTCTCCCTTGTCCGGGCGTTCTCGCTTCTTCCGCGTTCTGGGTATTTCCTGGGCCATCTCCAATCGGCCAACGGCCGCCGGATCGCCGTTGTAGCCCTCGGGCGTAAGGATGGCGCGCTGGAAACGGATGATCTTGCCGTCCTTTTCGAAGGAGTCTTCCTGAAGCGTGAGCAGGCCGGCTCGCACCATGCCGCCGAGAAGATGCTCGAATGACTTGCGATCGGAGAGATCATCCGGGCAGATCTCTTTATAAAGCTGGCCGGTGGTCTGGGCGTCGCGCCGGCGCAGGGTCTTGAGGACCTTCGTCAGCAGCTCGCGCTCCAGCGGGTTGGCCTCACGGAAACGGCGGATCGTGCAGGCGTCGGGAGCGCAGATATCGCACAGGCCGCACGGCTCGCCGGAATCCTCCTGGTCGCCGAAGTGGCGCACGAGGTGGAGCATGCGGCAGCCGTGGGACTCGGCGTAACGCACCATTTTTTCGAGCTGCTCTAGCTTATGGTCGCGCTGCGCCTGATAGGCCCGCTGCCAGCCGTTGGCCGTAGTACTGCCAAGGGCAACATTGCCGTCCGCGTCCACCTGGGCACCGCCGTGAATCCACAGCTTCTCCAGGGCGCGCTCGAATAGCTCCTCGTCCATTCCCAGCCGCTTGCGGATCTGGCCGTCCACCTGCGACTGAGCGGCGAGCGCGCGGAAGATGCGGTCGAGCTCGGCCACTTCGGGGTAATCCCGGTTATGAAACCACTCGTGACTGCGGCGATCGTTGTAGGAATAAAGGAGGATGGCACGCGAAAGCAGACCGTCGCGGCCGGCGCGGCCGATCTCCTGATAGTAGCCCTCGACGCTGCCCGGCAGGCCGGTGTGGATCACGGTGCGGATGTTCGCTTTGTCGACGCCCATGCCGAAGGCGATGGTGGCGACGATCACCTCCAGGCGGCCGGAGAGGAACGCCGTCTGCACGCGGTCGCGCTCGTGAGTGGTCAGGCCCGCGTGGTAGGTGGCGGCGGGGAAATCGTTGTGCAACAGCGTGCCCAGGAGATCCGCCTCTTTGCGGGTGGGCGCGTAGACGATCGCCGGCCGGCGCTCCGCGGCGCCCAGCAGCCGGCGGACGGTTTCGACACGGTCCGAGGGGAGCATCTCCACCGCCTCGACGGCGATGTTGGTGCGCCGGAAGCCGTGGATGAAGCGCTCCTCGCGAGCGAGGCCGAGTTGGGCGGCGATGTCGTCCTGCACCAGCGGCGTGGCGGTGGCGGTCAAGGCGATAACCGGCGCCGGCCGGAGCAGCGGCAGGCGGCCGCCCAGCAGCCGGTAGTCGGGCCTGAAGTCATGTCCCCACTGGGAGATGCAGTGCGCTTCGTCGACCGCGATGAGGGCCGGCGTGCGCTTGGCCAGCATCTCGGGAAAGCCGGGCACGGCGAGACGCTCGGGGGCGATAAAGAGATAGTCGAGCCGGCCCGCCAGGTAGTCGACGCACGCCTGCCGCGACGCCGACCGCTCCCGCCCCGAGTGGATGCGCTCGGCTCGCAGGCCCAGCTCGCGAAGCTTGCCGACCTGATCTTCCATGAGGGCGATCAGCGGCGAAACGACCAGCGTCGTGCCTCCCCGCGCGAGACCGGGGAGCTGATAGCACAACGACTTGCCGGCGCCGGTGGGCATCACCAGCAGGACGTCCTTTCCTGCCGTCACCGCTTTGCAAACCGCCTCCTGATAGGGACGGAAGGCGGTGAGGTGGAAGGCGGTGCGCAGGAGGGTTGGGAGATCGCGGGGGGAGGCACCCCCGGACCCAAACGCCAGCTTCGACTCCCGCCGAAGACCCTCATCACCCCGACCCTCTTCTCCCAGCCTCCCCCCCTTCCCGACGGGAGAAGAGGGAGTGGTTTGTCTAAGAACAAAAAGTTGCCCGGTTTGAGACCCCTCTCTCCCGGCCGGCGGGGGGGAGGC
>DATIOS010000437.1:0-7688 GCA_035472915.1 Thermoanaerobaculia bacterium | reverse complement strand
CCGATTCCATATGGCGACCGTGCCGCATTGCGCGCTCTTTTCTGCTGTCATAGAAGAGTACCTCCGTGTGACGGCCAATCGGGATAGAGTACCCGGCGGGCAAAGCGATCGTCAACGCCGGGCTCTGCGGTCCCTGAACCTATTCCTGGGGGGCGTAGCGGTCTCTCTACGGGGAGACACGGCTTTCCTCGAAGACAAACGCTCATCCCTCGGGGGACGGCCTCTTTGCGAGGGAGATTTGTAAACATCCCCCTAAGACACGACCCCGTCCCCCGGGGGATTGGCGCCTTCCCCACAGGGATGCGCTCCATCCACGTGGGAATCTGCCGTTCCCTGTCGTTCAAGTCGCTCTCCCCATGGACATGACTGTCGCACCACGGGGTTTTCACAAAATCCCTCTACAACAAACTCTCATCCCTTGGGGGATAGCCTGTTGCCCTAGTGGGATTGGCAAAATCCCCTCAAACAAATCTCCGTCCCCCGAAGGATTGGCGCTTTCCCCATGGGGATGCGCTCCATCCCCGTGGGGAAGCTGCCGATCCTTGTTGTTCAAATCGTCTTCCCTGTTCAGCATGGTCGTTTCCCCAGAAAGACTGTCGGTATCCCTCGAAAACAAGCTCTCATTCGGCGGGGGATTGGCCCCTTCCCTGGAGACCAACGCCTCTGCCCCGTAGGGAAACTGAAAGGCCTCGCCGTTTAGGTCGCCTTCCCTCCGAACAATTCTGCGCTGGAGGTCTCATCGATAAAGCACCTAACCAAACCGCCGCGGCAAGCAGTTTTTATCTTTCCATCTATGAGAGATTGTTCAGGTTGATGTCAAGATTTGCAGCCCGGAGCTCGCGCGCCACCCGAAGTCTCCAAGCTCCTTCGCTGTCGAGCTTGATGTATTCGACGCCCACAAAGTCCGAAGGTAGCTCAATGCCTGGCGTGTACAGCACTACGACTCGCGTCCGGCCAAGAAGGCCGAGGAAGTATCCAAGCTCCAAGATGACGTTCTGTCGGGATCTCGGCTTCAATTGCCGCGGGACCTCTGCCACGGAGCCTCCGACATCGTCGGGCGTCAGCAGTACGAGCGCAGCGCTGGCTTTAGAGCGCTGCTCCAACTTCTCCATGATGGTTCGGCCTTTGGAAACCTCCTCAAATAGGATTATCGGGTCTAGCTCAAGCTGCTCGAGGAGACGTGCCGCTTGCTGGAGGATCGCATTGTCGTGCCCATGGACTATGAAGACAGAAGACTTGCCGTTGTGGTGATCGTCATGAGCTGTGGATTCCTCCGAACGTGCGACGATTGGCATTCGACCTGACAAGCCTCTTGCGGCAACCATGGCGCCCAATATCTCGTCTAGGAATGCCCCATTGTACATGGCGCGCCGTTTTTCGATAGTTGGCAATAGATGCTCAGCCCGCGGACCCATTTCGCGAAGTACAGTGATGCACCTGAGACGCCAAGCGATGTATTCATGAGCCCGCTTCTTGTTCGTACCCCATACGTTACTGATCGCAGACTTGAGGTCGTGGCCAAGGCGGATCAAGACATCGATCTCTTCAATAAGGGTCATACTGTGATTATCCGAGCTCTCTGAGGCATGGACAAGCTCTGCCGGCGGAGATTGCGGTAGGGCAAACTTAGCTGCGCGGGCCTCCAGAAACGCAGCCTGCTGGTCCGACGTGAGCTTAGACCAAAGTCGGTGCTGTTCTTCTGCGCTCTGACGGTAGAAGTGGTCAACGTAGCTGCGCCAGTCCGTCATGCCGTAGTTCCTTGAGAGTCGTGGCCGGTTCTCCAGCGCCTAAAGGTTTAGCTATTCTACATCGGTTCAGGCCTCGGTCGCGAATCGGCGAAGGCACCTAACTGGCAGTGTTTTCCGATTTGACGGCGTCTGGATGAGTAGTCGATGGAGCGCTCATCTCGCCAACCCAGCCCGTTGGGCTGGGCTGAAGAATCACGGACCTTCGGCCCGTCAGTGACCCGGACGCGTCAGCGTCAGTAAAGCACCTTGAACGCGATCTGCTTGAAGCGCTGCTCGCGCAGCCCCTCCAACGGATTCTCCCCGTTGATCCAGGAGAAGCCGAGGGCGTAGTGCTTGTCCGTGTCGAGGAAATAGTTCACGGCGACGCTTCGCAGGACGTGGTTGTCCCGGCCCGTGTCGAAGACGCTCGACTTCGCCACGTCCCGCGACGCTGTGATCGAGGCGACGATCTCCAAGCGCGCTCCGAGTTTCTGGAATCCGGGGTAGACGGCCACGGCCACGTTGCCGAAGGCGCGGCCGATGTGACCCGTCGATTGCCCGTCCGGCGCGCTGAGAACGTCTTGGAGCTCGAGCCCCGCCCGGGGCTGCCAGAGGATGCCGAGGTTGGGTGGGCCCAGGACGCGGCCGATCCGCAGGGGCGAACCCGCCGCCGTCAGGCTCGCGGCGGGCACCAGGCTCTTGGTGCCAAAGACTCCGTCGCGGCGAAAGCTCAGCGAGAGTTGCGGAAACCACGCCGTGGCACTTCCCCCGAGCTCGCCGATCTGCCCCAGCAGGGCCAGAGATCCGCTCGTCAGGTCCTGTTGTCGAAGGGACTGGTTGTTGCGATGAACCTCGCCGCCCGCCACGAAGGTCCAGAGCGCGCTCATCAGAAAGGTGTGGCTGGCGCTCACGCCGAGGTCCGCTGCGTAAGAATTGGCACCGTCCTCTGGGAGAGTGATCTGAAGGGAGGCCGGCAGCCCGATGGCGTTCCTGTCGACCAGTGACCGGCGAAGCGAGAACTTCCAGTCCCCGGCCCCGGCGGCCGAAGAGGCCAGCAGGCCGGCGAGAGCCAGCGCAGCGGAAACACGGAGGTTCCAAATCCTCATGCTCAATCCCTCCCGTTCGCACGCCGGAAGACCAGGTCGATCGACTCGCCCACGGTGTGCAGCCGTTCGGCTTCATCCCCCGAGATCGTTTGACCACCCTGCTGCGTTGAGATCCGCGACAAGGAGAGTGCCAGGGAACGCCGGATGGAGGGTCCCATGCGGAGATCCTCGAACAGACGGTCGCCTTCTTTGGGATCGAAATGAAGATCGGCGACGCTACGGACCTTGGCGATCACCTGTGGGGCGATCTGTTGGCGGCTCACCATCTCCATGTCGGTTACCCTCACGACTCTGTAGGACACCGAGACGAAGGTTCAAGGTTAGCTCTGTTGGCAGCGAAATCGGCCCGCCCCAACTCTCGAGCTTCGCGGGCGAGCTCTCTCAAGTCTTCTCGCCGTTCTCCACATACTCCTTGAGGCAGCCGAAAAGAGTCCGCCAACCCTCGTCGAGCGAGGTGAAGGTGTTGTCCGAGACGGCGCGGAACTCTGAATCGGAGAGTTGGAGGACCGTGCCTCCTTCCGACGGGACCAGCTCGAGGCGCAGGATACTGGTCGAAGGGCCGCCGAAGACCGGCGGGTAGTGGCCGGCGAGTCCGAGGGAACGGGGAGGGGCGACTTCCGTGACGGTGTACCAGGTGGCTCCGGTGCCGTTGCCCCAATCCTCGCGTTGGAGTCAACCCGGCGCTCGATCCACTGGTCTATGGACGCCGGACCAGCACGAGCTTCTGTCCGTCGCTCGTCTCGACGGCTGCGAACAGGGACCGGAGAGGCGCATATTGCGCGATGTCGACGTCCCGTCTGACGACATCCATCCGCCGGTGATAGAGCAGCGTGCGCTCCTCGGGCTTCGTCGTTACAGCGGAGAGGAAGGAGCCAGGCGGCGAGTCGAACACCGCCGGCGTGGGCTTCGCCTCGAGGTTCCATCCCTCGGGCCAATGCAGGCGCAACTCCACCTCGTCCCTGTAGGGATAGTCGAACGCCACGCTCGTCCGGCGCTGAGCCGGAGTCTGGACGAAGGGCTGCACCAGCGGTCCCAAGGGGGCGCTGGCAGTGATGGAAACCTCGTCGCCGAGCACCTCGTCCTGCCGTTGCGCCAGGGTCCAGGTGACGGTGACCTTGCGCGCTTCAGGGGTCTCCGCGGCCTTCACTTCGGCGATCTGAAAGTCTCGGAAACGCTCGGCAAGCCACTGCTTCCAGGCCTCGACGGTCTGCGCCGGGTCTTGTTTCCAGCCTACCTTCTCCCAGCCGGGCCCTCCGGTGAGGAGCAGGGTCCCAGTGCCGGAGAGGCGGCCCCCGGCGTCCAGGGTCAGCTCGACCTCGGCCCGCCGCAGGTTCTGGTCGAAGGGAGTCGCGGGCAGGGTGAGCCCTTGCGGCGGGACACTTGGGATCAACGCAGCGGTGCCTTCATAGGCCATGGGAAGCTGGCCGAACCCAAGGCCTCGGTCGGCGGGATCGAGGAAGAAGTCCTGTCCGTCCAGCTTCACTTTCATGAACACGGCGTCGAACCAGGCCGGGTTGGGAGCCTTGGGATCGGTAGCAACACCGAGGTCCCGATCGCGGGCCCAGATCAACCCGGCCTTGATGTCGGCGAAAAAAAACATCTTCCCCAAGAGCAGCACCTTCTCGACGCAGGTGCCGCGGCGTGTGGAGAGGACATGGCTTACCGAGTCCGCCGGATCCACTCCGACAGCGTAGCCCGAGGGCACCGTCTGGATCTCGTCGCGGACGAAGCGGTACAGGGCCTCCGCCTTCTGCCGCGGGGTGCCGGACGGCGCGATGGCCCGCACCTGGCGCTCCACGCCATTGGAGCGAATGCTTATATCACCGTAGAGGTTCTGAAACAGATCGCTCGTGGACCGCCAGCTATCGAACCAAAGGACGGGCTCGGAGGTATTGGCCCTTTCGGCCGCCGGCAGCAGTAGGACCTGGGCCGCCAGCTCACCGAGCGGGGGCCCGTCGGGCTCCTGCGGCAGCGACGGCAAATTCTCGGCCCAGGCGCGCAGCCTGTGACCCTTGAAGCTGCTGTCCGTCTCCTCCTTGTGGATCACCACTCCCAGGGGAGAGCGGCTCCAGAACTGCATGCGCCAGGTGGGAGCCGTCTCGTAGACCACCTCCGCGCGGCGCACGGGCAGCTCCGCGTCCGAAAGCCACCAGGGCTCGAGGTCGAAAGGGGAGGAGAAGACCAGCTCGTACTGGTAGTCCAGGATGGCGCCCACCTGCACCGCCGGGAAGGCCACGGCGGTGACGAAGATCCGCTTGGATCGCGAAGCCCGGCGCTCGAATTTGGCTCCAGGGGGCACGGGGACGATCGAACCGTCCGGAAGGACGGTGCGTCCCGAGAATCCCTCCAGCCGCGTAAACTCGCTATGGAAAATTGAGATCTCGCCGCGCCCCCGGCCGCTTTCCGTGAGGATCTTCTCCCGGACCAGAACCCGCATGTGCGAGTTGTAACTGCCGAAGAAGCTGCCATAGCCCTGCATCAGCAGCTCGCCCTTGCGGAACAGCACCACCGCCGGAGCGTTCGGCTCTCCCGGAACAAAGGTGAGGGCGCGCTCCTCGTCGGCGATGGGCGGAAACGCCTGAGCCTCCAGCCGCAGGCCGGACAGCGCCGTGACGAGGACGGGAAGGAAGACGAGGAGAAGACGCTGCTTCATGGCGTCACCCGGCAGCTCAGCCGCAGCCGCCGCTTGTTGGCGCGGGACTCGGCGAGCGAGATCTCTTTGAGGGCCGGGAAGGCGGCGGGCTCGATCCAGCGCTGGCGCAGCTCGGCCTGCCTCTCGACGACGAGCAGCTTGCCCTGCACGGAAGTCGTCTGGCGGAAGGCGCCGACGTCGTTGCCGACGGTCACGTCCTGACCTTCGGGCTTGCAGGAGTCCTGGGGAAGAGTCACGCGCCAGGTGGTGCGGCTGGAGAACGGCGAGGCCACCACCGGGTAGGTTCGGTTCTCCAACAGGCCGGGCGAGGGCAGCTGGACGAGGCCCGGCATGGGGATCGGCGGCAAGGCGCCAGCCTCGGCGGCGGCCCCCAGGGCGGGCAGGCTCACTTGCGCATCCACTTTGACGAAGGGCGCGCCGCCTTCCGTCGACTGCCAGCGGATGCCCGCGAGCGTCACGCCGGCCGGGAGCATGCCGGCGAAGACGTGGCGGATCGCGCGGTCGAGCTCCTGGGGCTTGCCGCCCGAATGGAGCTCCTGAAAGGCCGCCGCCGGCTCGCCGGTGAGCTCCAGACTGGCCGAGCCTGCGGCATCGCCGGAGGGCGCCAGCGCCAGCTCGACGGTCAGCCGGATCCCCTCACCGGCTTGGAGGATGGGCGTCCGCACGAGGATGCCCTGGCCGTTCTTCACCACCAGGGCCTCCTGGTCCTGGACGCCAGGGTTGAGCCACTCGAGCCCGCCCTCGCGTTGGGTGGCGTCGAGGAAGAGGAAGCCGTTGGCCACCGGAACGTTGGCGCTCAGGCCCAGACCCTCCGCCGGCACCGCCACGATCATGTGATTGAACTGGAAGGGCGACGGGAACTCGCGGTCCACCCGGCCGTGCGGGTCCAGCCGGATGAGAGCCGGATAGGCCTCGATTCCCGCTTCGTGCAGCAGGTCGGTGAGCAGCAGCGCCTTGTCCTTGCAGTCGCCCCAGAGCCGTTCCGTCACCTGCTGCGGCGGCGCCGGCCGGTAGCCGCCGATGCCCACCTCAACGGCGACGTAGCGCACCTGGCGGCGGGTGAAGTCGACCAGCGCCTCCATGCGCTGGCGCTTGTCGGGCAAGCTGGCGATGAGCTCGCGGGCCTTTCGGCGCACCGGCTCGGCGTTGCGCGGCACCGGGGTGAGCAGGCCCTCGAACCAGCGGCCCACGCCGTCCCAACCTGCGGCGTTGCCCCAGGCGTAGCGCAGCACGGCGCCCTCGCCGGCGCTGTCGGGCGCCTTGGCGGGAGGCACGAGCGCCGGCAGGTGCGCCGCGGTGACGGTCACGCCGCCCGGCGACTCCTGCACCGCGAGCCCCGGCAGGGAGCCGTCGACTCGCCAGCGCCAGCCGGCGCCGGCGCCGTGCACCGCGACGCGCAACGACTCGATGGCGTCCTGCGAGCCCAGTGGAAAGTCGCCCCCCGGGAACCACGGCTTCTCCTTCACCGTGAAATCCACTGCCAGCACCGAGCCCACGGGAACCGGCGGGAAGGCCACGGTGCGGTAAGAGCGGGACGAGTGGAGCTCGTCCCGCCCCGCCAACTGCTGGGTATCCAGATCTCGGCGGGAGACCTTGAGCGTCTTGCCGTCCGGTCCGGTGGCCGACGCTTCGAGGCTCGTCAGCTCCCGGTTGTCGTCGAGATAGACGTAGTACGGCGACCAGCGCGCGAAATCGTTGGGGCCGTCGAGCCGCACCCGCAGGTGGGTGCGCTCGGAGACCGAGCCGTCGGGCCGCACCTCGACGTCGATCGACCGCTCCAGCTGGGTGGCGGCGGCCGCCAGGCGCGGCGCGGCCGCAGCCGCCACCAGGCAGACGAGGCTAATGGACCAGGACGATCGTCTGGGCATCGGTCTTCTCCAACTCGCCAAAAAGGGAACGGGCGGCTTCATAGTCCTGCGACGTGGCGAGCTCCCGGTGAGGCAAATCGAGCCGCCGCTTGTAGACCAGGGAATGCTCGCCGTCCTTGAGCTCGAGCTCCGCGGCCAGCCCGCCGGCCACGTTGGTCACCATCCTCCCACTGGGCCGGGCATCGACCTTCCAGCGCTCAGGCCAGCGCAGATGCAGCTCGACCTCCTCGCGATCGGGGTAATTGAACACCACCGAAGAACGGCGGCTGGCGGCCGGCTGGACGAACGGTTGGGTGTGGGGTCCCAGGGGAGCGCTCGGGTTGACGACGGCCTC
>DATIOS010000436.1:0-3448 GCA_035472915.1 Thermoanaerobaculia bacterium | reverse complement strand
AGGCCTCGCCGGTGGTCGCGTCGACCCGCACGCGCCAGGTGCCCTGCACGCCGTCACGATGGAAGACGAACTGCCAGACCTTGGCCATGCCGCGGCCCTGGCCGAACTTGAAGCCTTCCGCGAAGCCGTTGTTCGCGACGTTGGCCGGCAGCAGGTGGAGGCTGCCCTTGTCCCGGAACAAGTCGGCGACGGAGAAGCCGCCGAGGAACTTCGAGGCGATGGCGAGGGCCTGAGCCTGGCTGTAGACGGTCGCCGGCACGGCCGCGCCCGCCGACGGGATGTTCTCGGTGCCGAACTGGATCAGGTTGCCGTTGTTGACGCGGAAGACGACGCGCGCGCCTTCGAGCGGCAGGCCGCCGAGGACGACGTCGTAGTCCACGAACCAGACGTGGCCGGCGGGCTGGCCCGAGCGGCCGGAGTTGAGGACCAGGCTCTTGGGGTCGACGCCCATCATGGGCGCCACCCGCGTCATGTAGGTGCGGGCGATGGTGTCGAGGACCGCCATGTCCGTCTTGGAGCGGCCGGCCATGACGGAGGCGAGGCTGGCATTGGTGAGGGAGTTGCCGCGTCCGGGCACCCAGGCGGTGCTGCCCTCGGCGAAGGCGAGCAAGCCGGAGCGATGATCCACCGTGGCCTTCCAGTTCGAGTTGGCGCCGATGACGAAGGCCGCCCAACCGTTCTGCAGGTTCGAGGTGACGAGGCTCTGGACGTTGTCCAGGGACTCGAAGGGCTGCGACGGTTGCAGCTTGTCATGGACGAAAGACATGGACGACAGGACGTCGTTTCCCTGCTTGGCGACCTGGGCCGTAGCCGGGATCGCGACGCAGAGAGTCAGCAACAGCAACAGAGTGAGACATACCTTGGGCGAGAGACGAGATTTTGCCTTCATGAAATGGTCCCCCCTCCTAGGGGAACGGCGAAAAAGGGAGGTACAAACCTCCAGTTACCCCACGAGCGGGAAGGACATCCTTCCCACTCGACAATCACCAAGCCAGATCTTTCGCGGCTGCTATACTCGCCCCCCGAATCCAAAGACTTGGGAGTCAAGATGTCTCTAAAGCACCAGGACAGCTCATGTTGAGGACTACCATCAGACTAGGTGCTGCCTCCAGGCAAAAGCGATCCACTTTTTTTCACCTGATGTGGTTCGCCGGTCTTTCCCTATCCGGCGCCGGTCTCTTCGCCGCCCTGGCGGCCACTCACCCAGGGGCCTCGGAGCCGGCGAAGCGCACGCCTCCGCGCACTCCTCCGAACATTGTCCTCATCACCATGGACACCACCCGGGCCGACCACCTTGGAGCCTGGGGCTACAAGGACGCCCGTACTCCCAATCTCGACGCCCTGGCGGCGCGCGGCAGCCGCTTCGCTCGTTGCGACACCGCCGCCCCCATCACCCTCCCCAGCCATGCGACGATCCTCACCGGACTCTTCCCGCCGCATCACGGCGTGCGCGACAACGGCACCTTCGTCCTGTCGCCCAAGGTCGAGACGCTGGCCAAACGGCTGGCGGCGCGCGGCTACGACACGGCGGCGGTGATCTCGGCCGTGGTGCTGGCACGGCGCCAGGGCCTGGACCACGGATTTCGCATCTACGACGACGATCTCGGAACGGGCTATGCCCAGGGGACGCTGGTTTCGGAAAGGACGGCGGAAGCTACCACAGCTTCTGCACTGAAAGCAATAGCTGGTCTGAAGCAACCGTTCTTCCTCTGGGTTCACTACTACGATCCCCATGAGGAGTACCGGCCGCCTACCCGCTTCGCCGATGCCGCCCGCGGTCCGCACCGCCTCTACGATGGCGAGATCGCCTTCATGGACGAGCAGATCGGCGAGCTGCTGAAGAAGCTGCCGGCGGCGACCGACGTCATGGCGGTGGGAGATCACGGCGAGATGCTGGGAGAGCACGGCGAGATGACGCACGGCCTGCTGCTCAACCGAGCCGCCCGGCGGGTGCCGCTGATCCTCGCCGGGCCGGACGTTCCTCCCGGCCGGGTCAGCGACTGCCTGGTGAGCACGGTCGACGTGACCCCGACATTCCTTTCCCTCGCCGGCGGCGCCGCGGTTCCGGGTCTCGACGGCCGCAGCCTCCTGCCGTTGCCCGCGAAATCTGCGGGGCAGGACTGCTCCCGCCAGACCTACACCGAAAGCTTCCTGCCCTTCTTCGCCTACAAGTGGTACCCGCTGCGCTCGCTCGCCAACGATCGCTTCCTGTACGTCAAGGCGCCGAAGAGCAGCCTCTACGACCTCACGGCGGACCCCGGCGAGAGCCGCGATCTGGCGCCCACGCAGGCGCAATCGGCGCGCACCTGGGAAGGCAAGCTGGTGGCCTTCCTCAAGACGCAGGGCGAGAAGCTCGACACTCCCGTCCGTCCCGAGAACGTGCTCTCCGCGGAGCAACGCCGGCAGCTCGCCAGCCTCGGCTATCTCGGCGGCGTCGCCGAAGGCCCGGTGACGGGCAGCCTGCCCGACCCGCGCGCCATGGCCGGCGTCGCCCGCGACCTCCACCGGGTCACCCAGAGCGTGCAGGAGGGGAAGTGCGCCACGGCGCTGCCGGAGCTTCAGGCGATCGTCAAGAAGGACCCTCACAACTTCCCGGCCTTGAGCCTCGCCGGCTTCTGCCTGCGCCAGACCGGCCGCATCGAGTCCGCCCTCAACCTCTTTCAGCGCGCCCAGAAGGAGAACGACCTCAACGCCGTGCCGATCGCCGACGCCGCGGGCTGCCTTCTGGATCTCGGCAAGAAACAGGAGGCGGAGCGGGAGTATCGCCGTGCCCTGACTCTCGATCCGGCGCAGTCGGTGGCGGCGACCAACCTGTCGCGCATCTTGCGTCAGCGCGGCGACCGCAAGGAGTCGCTGGCAGTGCTCGACACCGCGCTGCGGGCGGGCGCCCACGAGCCCGAGATCTACCTGGAGCGTGGAATCGGCCGCGCCGAGAGCGGCAATCTCGAGCCGGCGCTCCTCGACTTTCACGAGGCCGCGCGGCGCGCCCCCGCCAATCCGGTGCCGATCGAGAACGCCGCCCGCACGGCCTACGATCTCAAACGCTTCAGGGAGTCCGCGCAGCTCTACGAGCAGCTCCTGCGCATCGCGGCCAACCGGGCCGACCTGTGGAAGACCACCGGCGCCATCTACCTTTACAATCTGGACGACAAAGAGGATGCCTTGCGCTGCTTCCGCCGCGCCCTGAACCTCGAGTCGGACCCCGTCGAGCGCGGCCAGCTGGAAGGTCTGGTCAAGGAGCTGGGCGGATGAGGAGATTTTGGATTTTGGATTTTGGATTTTGGATTGGGAAGGAAGGGATGCGGAGGGGGTTGGATTGAAGGATTTCCTGCGGAAGATCGTCCTCTTCAAGGATCTCGACGACGAGCAGCTCGCGCGGCTGGCGGCTTTCGCCATCGTGGAGCACCATCCGGCCTACGAGCTGATCTTCCGCGAAGGCGATCCGGTC
>DATIOS010000435.1:0-3381 GCA_035472915.1 Thermoanaerobaculia bacterium | reverse complement strand
GGCCAACAGGAGGGCACATCTCAGAGCTCTGCTTCTCATGACAAGTCTCCTTTCGAAAGCGTCCGGAGACTCGAGCCGGCGGCGAGGGCAGCCGTGGGAGTCGCCCGGCGGTTATCTCTGGTTGATTCACACAGGGTTGGTTTATGGGCCGGTCGACCGCCGCACCCGCTGCCTCGGACCTTTGCAAAACGTAAGTCAGGTCTCGTATGACGATAAGAGCGGAAGGTTAAGGAGAAGATTACGGCGCAGGGCGTGGGACTCTTACCGCGAACCCTGAACGCTGGACAAAGTTAGCGCCTAGGGTGCGCCGCGGTGGCGCGGCGCACCCGGACACCAACCGGGCGGTATCTCTCAGAACGCCGGGATCGGCGTGCTGCAATTGCCGTGGTACATCTTCACCGGCTCCGGGCACTGGTTGTAGGCGGTGAAGACGTCCTCGTACTTGTCCTTCCACCAGGTGCAGAGCTGGCGGTTCCAGGCGCAGTCGAGCTTGTAGAAGAGCTCTTCGTGCTCCAGGGCGAGGAGGGTGTAGAAGTCCTGGTCGCCCAGGTGGCCTTTGAAATGGTATTTCTCGGCGAGAGCGGCGACGGCTTGCCGCTCCAACGCGCGGTTGAAGGCCTCGGATTTCCGGAGCCTGCCCAGGTCGAGCAGCGTGGCTCCCGCATTGAATCCCTGGAAGCCCTCAGGCCGCGGCGAGCCGAGCCGGGTCTCGGGATGCTCGTGGCGGTAGCTCGCCAGCACGTGCCGGTAGACCGGTTGCAGCTCCGGCCCCAGGCCGATCAGGTTTTCCGGCCGGAAACGGTCGAATTCCTGGAAGAGCAGGTAGAGGTTGGTCTCGAAGCGGACGTCGAAGTCGAGCTTGACGATCCTTTCGATCTCCGGCGGCAGGAGGCGGTGCATGCCGAGCGAGAGGAAGAAGATGGAATCGTTGTAGTAGGAGCCCTTGCCGGAGCTGAAATGCTTCTGCATGTCTTCCACGATGGGGAAGATCTTCGCCGTCCACTCGTCCTTGTCGTGGAATACGAAGCGGACGCCCGGGCGCTGGTACGCCTGGAGGAGCTTCTCCCCGTAGGCCTTGCTCCCCGGATCGGCGACGAAGTGCAGGGTGAGTTGCGCGCCCGGCGGCAGATCCAGATGGCGGAAAAGCGATTCGATGCAGATCGAGAACTTGGCCTGAAGGCCGGGCTTCTTGTCGACGTTGGTGAACAGGAAGAGCGCGTGGAGGTCTTGGTTGGGGATGGGGTTGCGGGTCGGGCAGGCGCCGGTCGCGGAGTTGCCATCCTCGCAGGTTTTCGTCACGCTCGCAGAGCCCGACGAGTCGCAACTGTCGTCCCTGCAATGATTGCGGTCGCCAAAGTCGACCGCCGCTTTGGCGGCGCCCGACCCGACCACCGAGGCGAATAGAGCGATCAGGATTGCCAGGCCTGAACAGGTGCGTTTCATGGTTCCTCTCCTCTACGGTTGCGTCGAGTCGTGGAGGGCTCCGCCGTCGACCGGGCCGCCCTTCGGGCCCTGGCTCTTCGGCACGCCCACGATCACCGTGCCCGTGCAGCTTCCACCGCTCGTGGAGGTGGCGCTGAACGCGATGTGATAGACGCGGCCGTCGCCGTTGCCGGCGCGCTCGGCACGGACGGAGGCGTTCGTGGTGCCGACGCCGGTGGCGTCCGGGCTGGTGTCGCCGTCGCCGAGGCCGTTGACGGGCTCATCCTGGGAGACGCCGGTGATGGTGATCGTCACCATGCCGCCGTTCGGATCGGTCACGTCGAGCACCTTGATCAGGATGAGCTTGTGGTTGGGCGGCCAGAGCAGGCCCGGGTCGGCCACCGCGTTGGAGCAGTCGACCGTGGCGATTGGGGTTTCGCAGTTGACGCCGGTGAAGTCGGACTCGCAGTTGCAGGCATAGCCGTTCACCTTGTCCTGGCAGTCTCCGTGGATGCACGGGTTGGACTCGCACTCGTCGATGTTGGTTTCGCAGTTGACGCCGGTGAACCCGGGCGGGCACACGCAGACATAGCCGTTCACCTGATCCGAGCAATGTCCGTGGATGCACGGGTTGGACGCGCACTCGTTGATGTTGATGTCGCACATCGGGCCGGTGAATCCGGGCGGGCATTGGGCCTGCGCCGCCGTGGCGAGCAGGAGGAAGAGGGCGAACATCAACAGGCGTGATACGGTCGTTCGGCAGGTCATGATCGGATCTCCTTTTCAGTTGTCGTGGATCAGGACGAGGCCCGGGTCCGGTCTGGGCTCGAACCTCTGGAGGGACGCGTAGTCCTGGAGCAGGTCGAGCCAGTAGCGGCGGACGTGCTCCAGGGTCAGGTGCCTGGCGATGAAGTCGCGGCCGTTCCGGGCGATCCTGCGCGCCCGTGCGTCGTCGGCGCGCAGCGATTCGACGGTGCGCACGGCCTCGTCGACGTCGAGGCTCAAGGGGACGTAGTGCTCGCCCGGGACGAGCTTGGCGTAGAAGAACTCCTCCCACCTGGGCTCGACGTAGAAGACCAGCCCGCCGCAGGCCAGGACGTTCTTCAGACGGAAGCTCGCGGCCACGCCGTCGAAATTCAAGAGGTAGCGGTACGCGCAGTGGTCGCGAGGCGAGACGGGCTCGGCCGGCGCGAGCTTGAGCACCTTGGTGACGTAGTCGGTCTGCTCCCGCGACTGGTTCAGGGTGTAGCGGACGTCCCAGAGGTCCGGACGCTTTTGCGAGGAGAGGATGTAGGGGTCGCGGGTCTCGTTGGTGCGCGAGCCGCGGAAGAAGACGACCGGTTTCTTCTCCTCCCAGGAGACGGCGGCCCCGGCGTCCAGCAGCTCGCGGCGGGAGAGGTCCCAGCGCCAGCTCGGAATCACCTGGAGGGCCGGCCCGCCTTCCCAGAAGGCCCAGGCGGGATAAAGGATGTCCGCGTGCTCGGACGGGATCTTGGAAAACGAGAAGACCGGCAGCGGGCTGTCGCGGCGGGTGACCGGGGGGTCTTGCACGTTGACCAGGAATTCGAGATCCGGCAGCCCCGGCGCGATCTCCAGCAGGAAGTGCTCGATGCCTGCGCAGCGCGCCGGGAAATAACACTTTTCATCGCGGTAGAGTCGGCCCCCGAGGATCTGATATTTGACCAGCGGGCGGGGCAGCGCGCGGGCCTTGTCGAGGTCTTCCCGCCGGATGCCCGCCGTGCGCCAGGGCGCGAGCTGCGCCGCGGCCACGTCGCGATAGAAGTCGGGGTCCTCCCCAGCGTCCTCCTCCAGAGCCGCCGTGAGCAGCTTGCTTAACCTTCCGCACGCGCTCTTGCCGGCCACGGCCGCGAGGTTGCTCTGCAGGGACTGGAGCAGGGCGTCCGGGCCGGGATCGAGGCCGTGGGCGTCGAAGGCGTCCCAGACCGCCTTGAAGGTGGG